>NZ_JAALEF010000522.1:14772-15657 GCF_014145245.1 Dietzia sp. B44
GATCGCCGCGAGGATCGCCCGGCCGTCGAGCCAGGTGGTGCTGCTGCTCGGCGACGGCGCGGCCGGGTTCTCGCTGATCGACGTGGACACCCTCGTGCGGCACGACCTGCCCGTGGTGATGGTGATGGGGAACAACGGGGCGTGGGGGCTGGAGAAGGGGCCGATGCAGATGCTGTACGGCTACGACGTGATCGCCGACCTCGCCCCGCGCACCCGGTACGACGAGGTGGTCAGGGCGCTCGGTGGGGCCGGTGAGATGGTCACCGATCCCGCGCAGATCGGCCCGGCCCTGGACCGCGCGTTCGCGAGCGGGGTGCCGTACCTGGTCAACATCGTGACAGACGTAGAGGCGGGCTATCCCCGCTCGACGTTCGGGGTGTAGGGGACTGGGACCACCCGAGTCGCACTCAATTGCTGACTGGCAAGACTTGCAATTTGCCGGAACCCCGCTTTCGCGGGGAAGACCCGGTGGGAAGACTCGATCCTCCGACGTCACGAGGAACAGCCCCGCTTTCGCGGGGACGATTTCCTAGTACTCTAGCGGGGAGATCAGACAACAATTCAGCCCGAGAAGTCCAAAACCGATTTCGTTTCCGCACGGATGACATTGCAAGTGGCGTAGGAAGCCCGTCCTGCGCAGGGGCGACTCCGAAGCGGCCCCCAGAGCCTTAAGCCCCACCGGACCAGCCTCACTTGCGCGGGGACGGCCCACGGGTCAGACCGTCGAGTCGTAGGCACTGCGGAACAGGCCCGCCTGCGCAGGGACGACGCAACGGCATGACCGACTCCGCCGCGGACCGCCGGAACAACCCCGCCTGCGCGGGGACGACGTGTTTTGTGCCCCACCTCAAAGGCAGAACTGCGGAACAGCCCCGCCTGCGCGGG
>NZ_JAALEF010000522.1:15667-16024 GCF_014145245.1 Dietzia sp. B44
ATAGTCGCCGGGAGTCCGTACTGCTTCAGCAGGAACAGCCCCGCCTGCGCGGGGACGACGGAGGACGGGACGGTCGAGGTCGACCGGGTGCAGGAACAGCCCCGCCTGCGCGGGGACGACCCCGACGGGGATTCTCGCGTCGCCGACGAGCTAGGAACAGCCCCGCCTGCGCGGGGACGACTACGAGGACCCGGAGACGGGCGAGAAGTCGACGGGAACAGCCCCGCCTGCGCGGGGACAACGTCCTAGCACCTGCCATTACCGCCTGCTGGCGGGAACAGCCCCGCCTGCGCGGGGACGACTTCATCCCGGTCAAGTGCGCGCTCCAGTGGGCGGGAACAGCCCCGCCTGCGCGGG
>NZ_JAALEF010000064.1:0-6448 GCF_014145245.1 Dietzia sp. B44
TCGCCGCGATCCCCCGATCCCATCTCCCGTATCCGGTGGTCCTGGCCGCGGCCTGGGTGGCCTGCCTGCTGCTGATCGCCGGAGGCGGGTGGATCCTCGGCCAGGCCATCGGCCGACTGTCGGTGATCCTGGCGCCACTCGCGATCGCGGTGTTGCTCGCCGCCATGCTCCGGCCGCTGGTGGACCGCGTGCCCCGGCGGGTCCCGCGGGCGCTGGCGGCGCTCGTCGTCGTCCTCGGGGTCCTGGCGCTGGTGGTGGGCGCGCTGGCGCTGGTCACCACCCAGCTCGCGACCGGGGTCCCGGAGATGAGGGAGAAACTCGGCAGCGGCGTCGACACCGCCCTGCAGTGGTTGGAGGACGGCCCGCTCCACCTCACCGCCGACCGGCTCCAGGAGGCCGTCGCGCAGGTCCGCGCCTGGATCGAGTCCCACTCCGAGGCGGTGGCCGCGGGCGCGGTCCAGTTCGGGCACACGGCCGTCGACGCGGTGGCCGGTCTGCTCATCTGCCTGGTGGCCCTGTTCTTCTTCCTCTACCAGGGGGAGAAGCTGTGGGCGTTCTTCGTCGGGTGGTTCCCCCGCGCGAGCCGCCTCAACGTCGACCGCGCGCTGCGACAGGGCTGGGGCAGCCTCGGCGCCTACACCCGGACGCAGCTGACCGTGGCCGCGATCAACGCCACCGGGGTGGGACTCGGTGCGCTGGTGCTGCGCGTGCCCTTCGTGATCCCCATCGTGGTGGTGGTGTTCCTCGCGTCGTTCGTCCCCATCGTGGGCACGCTCGTCGCGGGGCTGATCCCGACCGCGCTGGCGCTGGTGGACCGGGGACCGGTGATCGCCATCGCGATGCTGGCTATCGTCCTGGTGGTCCACCAGGTGGAGTCGCACCTGCTGCAGCCCGTCCTCATGGGTCACGCGGTGGCCCTCCACCCGCTGGCCGTGATCGTGGTGGTGGCCTCGGGGACCTACCTGTTCGGCGTCGTGGGAGCGCTGTTCGCCGTGCCCGTCACCGCCATGGTGAACACCGTGGTGAGATACCTGGCCGGAGGGACGGACGGGGACGTGGACCGGGAACCCGGCGAGGCGCCGGGACTGGTGCGCGACCGCGCCGTGGTATCCGGGCCCGACGACGAGAGGTCCGGACCGGACGACGACGAGCCCGCGTCACCCGGCGGCGACCCCGCCACCCGCTGACCCACCACCCCACCGAGAGGACCCGATGACCTTCAGTATGGAACTGACCGATGAGCAGCGCGAGCTGCAGAACTGGGCCCACGCCTTCGCCGAGGAGGTCATCCGGCCGGCCGCCCACGAGTGGGATGAGCGCGAGGAGACGCCCTGGCCGATCATCCAGGAGGCCGCCAAGATCGGGCTGTACGGCTACGAGATCATGGCCACGCTGCGACAGGACGCCACCGGGCAGTCCTACCCGATCCTGTGCGAGGAGCTGTTCTGGGGCGACGCGGGGATCGGCCTGTCCATCATGGGCACCGGACTCGCCGCCGCGGGCATCGCCTCGGCCGGGACCACCGAGCAGATCATCGAGTGGGTGCCCCGCTGTTACGGCACCGAGGCCGAACCGGCGGTCGGCGGGTTCTGCTCCTCCGAGCCGGAGGCCGGAAGCGACGTCGGCAACATGCGCACCCGCGCCCGCTACGACGAGGCCACGGACGAGTGGGTGATCTCCGGGCAGAAGGCCTGGGTGACCAACGGCGGGGTGGCCTCGGTCCTCGTGGTGCAGGCGGTGGTGGACCCGGAGCTCGGTTCCCGCGGCCAGGCCGCCTTCGTCATGGAGGCCGGGACCCCCGGGATCGAGGCCGGACCCCGACTCAAGAAGCACGGCCTACGCGCGTCGGCGACCGCCGACGTCTTCTTCGACGACGTCCGCGTGCCGGGCTCGGCGCTGCTGGGGGGCAAGGAGAAGCTCGACGAGAAGCTGGCCCGCGCCCGGGAGGGCGAGCGGACCGGGGGCCAGGCCGCCATGGCGACCTTCGAACGGACCCGACCCACCGTGGGCGCGATGGCCGTGGGCATCGCGCGGGCGGCACACGAGTACGCGCTCGAGTACGCCAAGGGGCGGGTGGTGTTCGGCCGACCGATCATCGAGAACCAGGCCATCTCGTTCCTGCTCGCGGACATGGCGGTGGAGATCGACGCCTCGCGACTGCTGGTCCGCCGGGCCGCGTGGTTGGGCGCGACCCGGCAGCCCATGGCCCGGGCCGAGGGCTCCATGTCCAAGCTCAAGGCCGGCCGTACCGCCGTGTGGGCCACCGAGCGCGCCATCCAGATCCTCGGCGGGGTGGGGTACACCCGCGAGTACCCGGTCGAGCGGATGCACCGCGACGCCAAGATCTTCGACATCTTCGAGGGCACCGAGCAGATCCAGCAGCTGGTGATCGCCCGCGCGATCTCCGGTCAGCGGTTGCCGTGACGGACGTCGAGGTGGTGCGGGCGAGCGTGGTCCGCGCCCCGCGCGACGAGGTGTGGGCGCGCGTGGTCACCGCGGACGGGGTCAGTGACGAGTTCCGGCCTCTGCTGCGGATGCGCTTCCCGGCGCGACTGGCGGGGGCCTCCATCGCGGACGTGCCGCTGGGTCGGCCGATCGGGCGCGCGTGGATCCTGCTCGGCGGGGTCATCCCCGTGGAGTACGACGACCTGGTCCTGGTCGACCTGGAGGCTCCCCGGTTCTTCCAGGAGCGTTCGGAGCTCGGGTCGTGTCGGGTGTGGGAGCACCGCCGAGAGCTCGAATCGCTGGCCGACGGCTCCACCCGCGTCACCGACACCCTGCGGGCCGTACCGCGTGCGCTGGTGCCCGGATCGGTCGTCCGTGTGGTGGTCGGGGCACTGTTCGCCCACCGGCACCGGCGGCTCGCGCTGGAGTTCGGATGAGCGTCCGGGCCGGATGTGATAGAGAGAACTGCTCCCCGGGCCCCTGATGGCGCACAATGGGTCGAGGTGCTCCTTGCGACGAGGTACGGCGCGGAGACCGTCCCCGAGGGGGAATGCGACATGCAGAACAGCGATGTGCACAAGACCGAGATACAGCGGACAAGTCTCCACGGACGCGAGCTGGCGTACCGCGAGGCGGGAGCCGGCGAGGGCAAGCCGACGCTGCTCCTCATCCACGGCATGGCGGGCAGTTCCGTCACCTGGCGGGAGTTGATCCCGCGCCTGGAATCGAGGTTCCACATCATCGCCCCCGACCTGCCGGGCCACGGGGAGAGCTCCCTCGACTTCGACGACTACTCGCTCGGGGCGATGGCCTCCGCCCTGCGCGACCTGCTGGTGGTCAAGGGCATCAGGCGGTGCACGGTGATCGGCCAGTCGCTCGGTGGCGGCGTGGCCCTGCAGTTCGTCTACCAGTACCCCGACTTCTGCGAGCGCATCGCGCTGATCGGCAGCGGCGGCCTGGGCAAGGAGGTCAACTGGATCCTGCGCCTGCTCGCGGTCCCCGGAGCCGAGCTCCTGCTGACCGCGGGTGCGGCCCCGTTCCTGGTGTCCGCCGGGGACAAGGCCCGCGGGTTCCTCACCGGCAGGGGCGTCCGCGCGATCGCGCTCGAGGAGCCGTGGGCGGCGTACGAGTCGCTCGGCAGGCCCGGGCACCGTCGCACGTTCTTCAAGACCCTCCGCGCGGTCGTGGACAACAAGGGGCAGGCCGTCTCCGCCAGCAACAGGCTCTATCTGGCGGCGCAGTTGCCCTTCCAGCTGATCTGGGGCGACCGCGACCCGATCATCCCCGTCTCGCACGGGCACACCACCCACGAGGCGATCCCGGGCAGCCGGCTCGCGATCGTCGAGGGCACCGGGCATTATCCGCACGTCGAGGACCCCGCCGCGGTCGAGCGAATCCTCGTCGACTTCATGGAGTCGACCGAGCCCGGCCACATCGACCACCAGCTCCTCGGTGAGCTCGTGACCGCGGGCGGCGACGAGGCCCGATAGGGGACCGCCGATCCGACAGGGCCCGGCTGGAGATGACGGCGGCCCCGGCCCCGTCGTGGGGGCCGGGGCCGGGTCGGGTCTGTCAGGCGTCGATCTCGACCGTGGCGCCACCCGTCGCGACGTCGTCGCCGGTGGCGTCGTCGGCAGCGGTGTCCTCCGAAGCGGTGTCGTCGCCGTCGGTCTCGGTGCCGTCGGTGTCACCGTCCCCCGGGATCTCGGCGTCGATGCCACGGAGGATGTCGATCGCGCCCGCGATGTCGCCGGTCATCGCGGTGGAGATGGCCAGGTCGGCGTTCGCCTCGCACTCCTCGCCCGACAGTCCGGGCGCGACGCCGCCGACGGAACCGAGGAAGTCGTACGCGGAGATCGTGCCGCAGAGCTGCTGCGCGATGTCCGAGACCTCGGCGGGGGTCTCGGCGCCGTCGATGTCCGTCTCGACGGTCGTGGGGGCGCCGACCGACCCGCTGTCGAGCCCGGGGAGATCGCTCTGGGCGGCGGCCAGTCCCGCACCGGAGAAGGACAGGGCGGCAGCGGAACCGATGATCGCGATGGTCTTCTTCATGGTGGTCACCTTTCGTTCGGGCGCCGGGGTCTCCCGGAGACACGGCGGCCACCGTAACGGCGACAGTGCCAGCGTGCTGTGACCGCGATCACTCCCCGTCGGAGCCCGGTCGGTGGAATGTCGTGATGCGCTGGAGCGACGGCGCCCGGACAAATTCTTCTTCATCTCGCGGAGTGTTTGCCGCGTCGACGCTCTCCGGGGATGCTTGTCCCATGAGTGGAACCGCCGAGATCTATGACGCCGTCCTCAGCCCGGGCAAACTCGAGTTGCTCCGGGCGTGGATCCGCCGCCAGTCGTGGTTCGACGGTGACCCGGCGCGGCTGGAGCAGGTGACCGCCTACCGGTTCGTCGACCCCGACGGCGAGGTGGGCATGGAGGCATTCCTCGTCTCGGACGGTGCGCGCACGTTCCACGTCCCCGTGACCTACCGGGGGGCGGAGCTCCCGGGGGCGCAGGACGCACTGGTCGGGACGCTCGAACACTCTGTCCTCGGTCGTCGCTGGGTGTACGACGCGCCGGCGGACCCCGTGTACGTGACCGAGGTGCGGCGGGTCGTCAGTCACCGCGACACCGCCGCCGACCATCTGGCGGTGGAGGACGGCACGGTCACCCCGTCGCCCGTCAACGTGCGGGGCGGTGGGGACGGGGCGACGGGCGACAGCGACGCCGATGCCGCACCTCAGGTGATCCGGGTGATCTCGGAGGAGAACGACGCCGAGGCTGACCGCCCTCTGATCGGCTCGCCGGGCACACTCAGCGGGACCTGGGAGGACGCCGACGGCTCGCATTCCGCGGTCTTCGTCGTCGTCTCCTAGGACCTGTCGGCTAGAACCTGGCAGCTAGGGCCTGGCAGCTAGGGCCTGGCGGCCAGGGCCTGGCGGTGCAGTTCTTGCCGGGTCTCTCCGGCGCAGACAATGCCGCCCCCCACCTCCGACGAGGTGGGGGGCGGCGTCGTCCGGCCGGGTGGCGTCATCCGGCCCCGGGGGCGTCACGGGGCCGGACGGGGGTCCCGGCCGGGCCGGGCGGGCCGGGCGGGACTCAGGCCTGCTTGATGGCCGAGAGCTCGATCTCGAGGGTGACCTTCTCGGAGACGAGCACGCCACCGGTCTCGAGCGCCGCGTTCCAGGTCAGGCCGAAGTCGCTGCGGTTGATGACCGTGGTGCCCTCGAAGCCGGCGCGGAGGTTGCCGAACGGGTCGGTGGCGGTGCCCTCGTACTCGAACGGGATGGTCACGGACTTGGTGGTGCCCTTGATGGTGAGGTCGCCGGTCACGTCGACGCCGCCGGAGCCGTTGGCCGCGATCTTCGTCGAGCGGAAGGTGATCTCCGGGTGGTTGTCCATGTCGAAGAAGTCGTTGGACTTCAGGTGGCCGTCGCGGTCGGCGTTGCGGGTGTCGATCGAGGAGGCGGTGATGACGACCTCGGCGGTCGCGCCGTCGACTCCCTCCGCGGGGACGGTGACCGTGCCCGTGTAGTCGTTGAACGACCCGCGGACCTTGGTGACCATGGCGTGGCGGGTGACGAAGCCGAGGCGGGTGTGGGTGGGGTCGATGTTCCAGGTGCCGGTGAGGTCGGTGAGCGTCGCGGTCATGGTGACTCCTTCGGTGGTCCCCGGCTGGACACCGGGACGATTGGTTGTTGTGTCACCTACAGTAGCGCCTCAATGGTGATGCGTCAACAAGAAGTTCGGAGAAATTCGGATGAGTTCGGATCGGTCGGTCACCCCACGTGATGGCGCAGGAAGTGCAGCGCGTGGGTGACCGCGAGGTCGTGGCACGGCCGGCCGGGGAAGAGATCGAAGTGATCGCCCGGGTAGTGGCGCACCTCGGCGCGGGCGGCGAACGCCGCGGTGCTCGCGGCGTGAGGTGGGGCGCTCCGGTCCAGGTCGGCGATCTGGACCAGCACGGGGGTCCCGGCGAGCTCCGCGGCCTTCGCGCCGGGCCGGAAGGACC
>NZ_JAALEF010000523.1:0-248 GCF_014145245.1 Dietzia sp. B44
TCCAGGCGCTGCTGCACCGCGTTCCGGTACCCGGACGGCAGGTGGGCCGGGACCTCGATGACGGGCGTAGACCGGTGGCGCTCAAACCACGCCGTCTCGGCCTCGCCCGCCTGAACCCGCCGGGCCAGGGCGATCTCGAACGCCCGCTCGCCCAGAGCTATCCCGGGCACCTCACCCTCCCTGAGCGACAGGTCGGAGTCGGTGAACCCGTACAGGTGATACACCTGCCAGTCGAGCTCCTCCTGCTC
>NZ_JAALEF010000523.1:388-2171 GCF_014145245.1 Dietzia sp. B44
CAAGCTGATCGATTCGGCGAGCACGCTCCGAAGCAGAACCCGCGGGAAGCGGGAAGTCCTTCAGCGTCGTACCTGTGAACTCATACCTATCCGCCCAAGGCTGTTGGCTTACTCGTGCGCCGGAATCGCCGATTGGGTCCCCTCCCTTTGGGTAGCTGTTCTGCTTGAGCCAGAAGCACGCCGTCGACGAGTTCAGCACGCCCAACAGTTCGAGGTGCTCGTCCTCGCTTGCCCCCTCCGGCAACTTGATCACCGGCGCGGAACGGTTGAACACCTTCCCGCCGCGATCCAACACAAAATGGTTATGCGTCGCCACAAACGCAAACGCGATGCCAAGCGGGGACGAGAACCGCTTCTTGAAGAACATTGAATGGTCAAACCATCGCAGACCCCTCTCTTCAAGGGTCTGCTCAAAATCGACCCGCCGGGCCAAGGTTGCTCGGTTACGCCAAAAGAACCGATTGAGTTCGTCGCTCGGCGGAATCGGCTCCCCCCGCTGGTCGTATGGGAATACTGCGAGGGTGTCGAACTCAGCAGAGTAGTCGCGAACAGATTCCCCAGTGACTAGTGGAACCGTCTGAGCCAACCGATGAGTTCGCCGCGCGCTTAACGGCACAAAGAACGCGGGGTCAGAGCCTGTATGCGTCGTTCGTCCTATTGCGGACTGGACATCGCCCAACATGCTCCGAGTGGCCAGCGCGATCTGCTCAGTGACCTTTGGTGCGCTGCCACCCTGCAAAGACCAAGGATGCGCAGAAAGCATCTCGCGCGGCAGATCAAGCACACTTATCCATTGATCCTCGTGGCCCGGCACCTCGATGTGCTCAACAATGCTGCGCCACACTATCCCCTGGGCCGGATCTTCCGGTGCACCCGGCTCACCCTGAATTCCGAGTACCGCTCGAACAAAGCGATTCTTGCGCCTGGTCTTGGACTCGATCGGCCGATTGCGTGAAATGATAGTCACTGTGGGGGTGCCGTGACCGGGAATGTAGGCACCAGAGGTATCGATTATTTCTCGTAGGTCAATGCGTTCGAAGAATTCCTCGATTAGGGGAACGCCAAATTCGCGAGCCATAAACGAATTCGAGGTAATTTGGCCGATCCATCCTGCCCCTGCGGAGCCCAAATCGCCACGGCGCGCCAAGGCATGGAACTGTTCCATAAACGGCACCGTCAAGGCGTACGAACCCTTGCAATACCCATAGACTTCGCGGTATCGGACGTTCAAAGCCTTGTCTTTGACCGTGATGTACGGTGGGTTTCCCACGACCACGTCGTATTGACCGCGTCGAAGCACCCTCCTTAGATTCGCCTCGTCCTCGGTCGTGAGAGTCGCGCCGCTCGCGAGCTTGTCCGGGTCGAAGGAATCGCCCAGGGCCAAACCAGTTCTCGACTTAGTATCCTCACTCCACAGCAGCGCGTCGCCCGCGTACACCTGCAGCGGAAGCTCGGGCACGATTAGAAGACTCGCCCCACCGATCGCTCGGAGTGCCGCCACCATGAGTCGGAACTGGGCGATAGCCACGGCGAACGGGTTAATGTCCACCCCGTGAATGGAGGACAACGCCAGGCGCACCTGCTCGGTAGGCTCCATTCCCGGAGCCTCGGCTCGCCAATAGTCCAGCATCCGTTCGAATGCCCCGAGAAGGAAGTGCCCCGATCCGCAGGTGGGATCGATGATCTTGAAGTCCACCGCCCCGGTCCGACCCTCCGCATCAACCGACGGAAGCCTGGGTGAGCGTTCCTTCAGCGCCGGGGTCAGCGTGCGATCAAGGATGAA
>NZ_JAALEF010000523.1:2242-2481 GCF_014145245.1 Dietzia sp. B44
AAACTCCGGCGTCTGACGCAACGCATACTTCTCCCTCGCGTACGCGGAGAGATTCTCGTAAAGGTCACCCAGGAACCGGGTATCGAGCGCCGGATCGCGCAGGGACCTGACGGTTGCGTTCGCCGCGTCTGACTGCCGCCAGAACTCCACGAGCCGCTGTGCCGCATCATCGCTCGGCTCGGCGATGTGAATCCCGGCGTGCTCGCCCACCAGGGGTGCCGCCGCAGGGGAGCGCTCCA
>NZ_JAALEF010000523.1:2491-3307 GCF_014145245.1 Dietzia sp. B44
GAACTCCGGTGTCTGCAGTAGCGCGTACTTCTTCTTGGCGTACTCCGACAAGTCCTGATACATGTCGCCCAGAAAACGCGTGTCCAATGCCGGACCGCGCAGGGACCAGACAGTCGCATTCTCGGCATCGGCCTGCCGCCAGAACTCCACCAGACGCTGCGCAGCGTCGTCACTCGGCTCGGCGATGTGGATTCCCGCGTGCTCGCCCACCAAGGGTGCCGCCGCAGGGGAGCGCTCCAGCTGGGAGAACGCATGCCGCAGGTAGCCACGGAAGCTCTGGTCGAGGTTCGCCGAGAAGAAGCGGTCCTGCTCGTCCACCGCCCGCCGACGCCCGTCCGCCTCCGGTCCGCTGATCCAGCGTTGGTGCGCCCCCAGCAGGTCGTTGTCCTCGCAGAATCGCACGAAGACGCTCGTGAGCACCCACCCCACCGCCGCCTGGGTGAGCTGATCCTCCTGCCAATCGGCCCACGTGGCACCGGTGCGCTGGGATTCCCTAAGCGCCGCGTGCGTGGCCTTCCACTCCGCCGTCTTGTCTAGGTCAGCCGCGAGGCGGGCACGCATGTCGTCGACGAGATCCCACACCACCGGCTGCAACGCATCCGTGAGCGTCTGCTGCTCCGCCGACTTCCGCCGCCTACCCGCCACCTGGCACCTGGCCTTTCACCCACACGGGCCCGCGCGATGCGAGTCCCTGCAATATCTTACGAAGCACGTGAGAGCGTCGAGACCCGGATAGTGTTTCCGAGATGAACACCGACGAGGAGCGCCTCCGCGCCGTCGCCGCGATCGACGCTAGCCCCGGTAGTTCACGGGGAT
>NZ_JAALEF010000523.1:3317-19875 GCF_014145245.1 Dietzia sp. B44
ACACGCGGACTCGCGCGTTGCGAGTCCCTCGAACATCCTACGAAGGCCGTGAGAGCGGGGAGACCCGGATAGTGTTTCCGACATGAACACCGACGAGGAGCGCCAGCGCGCCGTCGCCGCAATCGACGCCCAGATCGTCGCTCTCATCGAGGACGGCGTCCCCGCCGACAGTTCGCGAATCCGAGCGCTCGTGGCCAAACGCGCGGTCGCTCAGAAGAGTAAGAAGGCAATCAAGAGGTCTGTCCGCAAGGCCCGAGAGCGGCAGGCCGCGGCAGCAGTTACTGCGACGTTGGCGCCGACCAGGGTCCCTCCAAAAACGGACGGGCGAATTACGCTGGTTCCCGATTCCGCCACGGACTCCAAGCGCTTGCGGTCGTTGCCCGCAAGGAACGGAAACGGATCGAGACCGCTCGGATGGAGGTCCGGCAAACTCTGACGTGGTGCGAGGAACCGTCAGCCGAAGGGGTTCGCAACGCCATCGCGAGATGTGATGCCGAGATCAGGGCCCTCATCGACAGCGGAGTGGATTACGAGGCGGACGCCCGGACGCAGCTGCGGAACCGGAGGGCTCGGCTCAAGGACCTCGCCGCTGCCTTCGCTTCAAGGCGACGCAAGTCGCACCCATCGGAGCTCGAGCTGGCCTTCCTGCTGGACGCCTACCTGGAACGCAGACGCCAGATCCGCCGCGGACCGGAAAACGTGGTCGGGGTACTCGACGTGCGGTCCGGCGGGGCGCCCTCGCTGGGCAAGCGGAAGTAGACCCTCGCTTACACGCTCACCAACTGCGAGTCGCTGGTGATGGGGAGCGGGAGTCCGTCCACCTGGTCCGGCTGCCCCGGGGCGTCCTTGGCGCGGCCCGTCACCAACACCACCGGCCGGCGCGGGGGAGCAGTCAGATCCGTCCACCGCCCGAGCTGGGAAAGCTGGGAGTACTCGGCGAGCAGCGAAGCCTCCGTGAGGACCAACGCCGCGCCGTCGGTGGCATCGACATTGTCGAGCACTGTCGTGACATTGGCCTCCATGACGCCGCGCAGCTGCTCGGGCGGCAACCGCAGGAAATCCCCGCGCTTGTCCAACTGGCCGCTGGTCTCGAGCAGGGAATCCACGTTCGCGAGGACCTCGGCGGACAGGTCCACCACCTCGCCGCCGAGTCGCTCTGCGAGCTTGCCCGCGACCTCGTCTCCACGGCCGTAGGGCACCGAGACGGAGACGAACCCCGGGTTCGAGGCCGAGCGCGCCAGTTGCTCGATCAGAGGATCCTCGGTACCGGAGCGGTCGGAGGCCAACGCGGACGGTGTCCGGGTGTGCACCATGCTCAGGCCGGTCGACTGCTGCGGGTAGCGGAAGTCCCGGTGCTGCGGATCCCACGCCATCCCCGGCATGTGCTCGGCCAGCACCGCCTCCACGTCCTCACGCCTCGGCTCGCGGGTGCGAAGCTCCGGGAAGCGGGCGCGGATGAGGTCCTTGAGCAAGCCCAGGTTGAACTGGTTGGCAGCCCGCGGCAGCGTAAGCGCGAGCAGCTCGGGCAGCTCCATCGCGGTGGAGTACAGGTCGCCCGTGGCGGTGAGCGCCAACTCGTCGTCGCCTGCCACCGCCAGCTCCGCCAGGGTGACCGGATCGATCCGGGACTCCGCGTCCGCGGCGTCCGAGAACACCGACCGGGCCGCCCCCCGCAGCTCCGCGTGGACCAGCTCCGCGGGAACGTGCCGCACTCCCGGCTCGGCGAGCAGGTCGTGCGCCGCACGGTTGAGTTCGGCCACCAGGGGACGCGCCCACTCGGGGTGCACGCTCATCCCGATCACCCGAGCGGAGCGCCCGCGCCGCAGCAATTCCACCTCGGACCCGCCAGCGGCGTCAGCACGGTGCAGTCCCAGGTCGAACATGCGCAGCACGCCCAGCCGCAGGCGCTCGGAATCGCGGTGCCCCTGCTCCGCCGGGAAACTCTGCTCCACCGCCCCTGCGATCTGCCGGATACTCGCCACCCCGCCACGGCGCACGATCTCCCGGCGGGTGGCGGCGCGGATCTCCTCGAATGCCGCTGTAAGCACGGGGGAGGACTGCCACAGTGCCGGGAACTTGCCCGTGAGCTGCGGGATCCTGCCGGCACTGAGCCGCAGCGGCTCGGCGTACCGGGACATGGCCTGGAACGGATCCTCCGGCGCGCCCTCGCCCCGCCCGAGGATCGTCCGCACGAGCCGGTAATCGGAGCTGCGCGAGCTGCCCGCCGCCCGCAGGAGTTCCTCCGCCAGCTCCGCCAACGTCGGGAGAGCGACGGCTGTCACGGGAGTGGGGGCATCGCGGGGAGTGACCGGCTCCCTCGTCGTCGTCCCCCCGTCACCCGCGGTGACCGACGCGGCGACGGCCGCGAGCGCCTCGCGGAACTCCTGCGCCGAGCCGAACCGCACCCCGCTTTCCCCATCGAGCAGACGGGTGAAGATCCCCGTCATCTGCTCCACCACGTCCTGGCTCCACTCGGGAGGCATCGCCTCCGCCGGAATCACCACGTGACCGTCGGTGAGCGAGGGCTCGCTCACCCCGTCCCCGTACGTCGGAGTCTCACCCGTCGCCATCTCGAACAACACCACGCCGGCCGAATACCGCTCGGCCGAGGAGTCGGCGATCTGCCGCGACCGCCGGCCCAGGAACGGATCGCGGTACACGCCCGTGCCCACCTGGGTGTGCTGCAGGGACTCGCGGGAGGCGGAGAAGTCGAACAGGGCCAGGTGCTGGCCGCGCCCCCGCCCCACGATCCCGAGGTTGGCGGGCTTGATGTCCCGGTGCGCGACCCCCGCCGCCTCCAGAGCGACCAGTATGTCCGCCAGGTTGATGGCGAACTTCCAGAACCGGTCCTGGGAGATCCGCCCGAGCTGCAGCATGCTCGCCAGCGAGACCTCCCCGCAGTCCGTGAGCACCAGGCACGTGCGCCGGTCGTGGACGACCATCGGGCCCTCGAGCAGCGCTACGAACAGCGAGGAGTACTTGGCCGGCAGCCCCTGGCCGAGCGAGCGCAGGACCTCCGCCTCCGCGGCCAGTCGCTCTGCGGCGCGCTCGTCCCGGGCCACCTTGAGGACCTTGGTGGGCGGACCGGATTCGTCGGTGAGATCCTCCACCTGCAGGCCCACCGCCGTCGAGCCCGAGCCCAGGACCTTCTTGATGACGAACCGGCCCTCGAGCACCCCGTCGATCATCGGGCGCAGCGCGTCCATCTGCTCCGCGGCCGGCTGCGGGGTCGCCGGGCGTGCGGCCTCTGCCAGGCGCCGCTCGAACCCGATCACGGGGGAGAGCCCCTGGCGGGAGTCCGAGACGCCGAACTTGGAGTTGCGCGTGTCGACCGTCGCCGCGGTGGCGTCCATGACGAGCTCACGCAGGCCCTGATCGAACTCGCTTGTCACCGCCGACATGTCCAGGCCGCGGTCGCGCTCCAGCCGGTCGAGCAGCGAGGAGCGGTCCGTGGCCGGGGCCTGGCCGCTGGTAAGGACGTAGTAGGCCAGCGCCCCGAGGGAGAACAGATCCGCCGCCATCCGGTCCGACGTGTGGACGCCCGCCGCCTCCGGTGCGAGGTAGACGCGGCCGGACAGCTCGTCCCCCGGCATGGACGTGGCAGAGCCGGTGGCGCCCAGGACCGTTCCCGAGGCCTCTGCCGTCCCCGCGCCGGACCAGCCGTCGACCTGCACCTCGATGCGGCCGTACGCGTCAACCGGCCGGGTGGAAAGCAGTCGGGTGTCGAGCAGAACGGTGGTGGGATCGAGTCCCCGGTGCGCCACCTGATGCCGGTGCGCGTACAGCAGCGCGTCCGCGACCTGGCGGACGATCTCCACGCGCTCCCGGGACGAGAGCTTGGCCCCCGGCAGCGCAACGTCCAGCGGGCGATGGTCCGGCAGCGCCGGGTAGATCACCACCTCGTCCGAGGTGCCGCGCAGCGTCTCCATGGAGCGGGGGGCCACGATGTGCTCATTGCCCAGCCCGGACAGCAGCTCGTACTCCCGGCGCAGTGTCCTGCGCATGCGGATCTGTTCGCCCTCCGTGGCGGCCGCCGCCACGTTGAGCACGCGCGCGCGGATCGGCTCGTGGGTCTCCCGGTGTTCGCCGTCCCATTCGTGGAAGCGCGGGTCGGGGGAGTCGACGCGGTCGTGCAGGAGGTACGAGCCGGCCATGTGATCACGGACAGTGATCCCCGCGATCTTGCGCATGGCCAGCGCGATGAGCATGCTCAGTGCCTCGCTGATCCGTTCGCGCCCCACCGGCTCCTGGACGCGGTCGGCGATCGGCGGGAGGTTGGTGCGGACCTCGCGGTCGGGAAAGTCCGCCGGGTCTACTCCGAAGATGTTGTGGGCCTTGTCCGCCGCGAGGTGCGAGACCACCCCTGGGTCGTGGAGGAACACCGCCTCCTGAATCCACGGCAGGCGGCCGACTGCGGCAGCGACCTGGCGGATTTTCAGGTCCTCGTCCGGATCCCGCGCGATCCGGGCGATCTCCTGCTCGAGCTTGGACTTGAATCGCTGCGCCTTGCGCCGCGTGGCCACCATGGGCGAGCGCATGCTGTCCACGCGGCCGCCCCGGTCGGTCACCCAGCGGTGCTCGTCGCCGCCGATCCTGCCGTGGTACGACTTGAGCTCAAGCAGGTGGATACGGGACTGGCCCACCACCAGCGCGTCGACCTCGTGCCACTGGCCGTGGCTGTCCTGGAACTCGAAGTTAGCCCACACCCGGTAGGGCGCGGAGTCCGGCACGGCGTTCGCGAGCAGAGCCAGTCCCTGCTTCTCGTGCTCGAAGGCCGAGCGGGAGACCTCTTTCCAGCGGGGGGAGTTCTGAAGCACGGTGAGCGGATCTCCTCGGGCGCGGATCGGGTCGGACGTCACCATCGGTCACATCATCGTGAATCGTAGTGCAGCACTCGGGCGGGGGCCTGGAAACTCATGCCCCGGCGGTCGTCTCGTGCAGCGTGCAGATCTGTCCTTCAGCCTGGCGGTTCAAAGCCAGATTCTGGTGGCGCAAACGGGCTTCGACCGGACTCGCGATAGTCCAGATTCGGCGTAATCCGATCGCTGCTCTTGCCCGCGGCATCGTGGCCGTGGGGCTACGGTGGGAGTGTCGCCGGATCCGGCCGGACGCCGGGTGCACCGACGACGGTGTCACCGAGGAGGTCGACCAATGGACGCACAGCCGGTCGTAGTCGGGGTCGACGGGGGACCCGACTCATTGAAGGCCCTGGCCTGGGCCGCCGAGTACGCGAACACCGTCGGGGCGCCCCTGATCGCCCTGGCCGCCGTCGAGACCCCCGCCGTCGTCGGCCCGTACGCGATGGCCGGGTGGGTGGACCCGTCGATTCTGGAAGAGAGAGCGCGGACAATGCTCTCGGATTCGGTGCGGGACACCTTGGGTGACGACGCCCGCGTCGACCAGACCGTCCTCCGCGGCCACCCTGCGGAGGCGATCGTCGCGGCCTCGCGGGATGCCCGACTCGTCGTGGTGGGCAGCCGGGGGTGGGGTGGTTTCCGTGGACTGCTCATGGGCTCGGTGAGTCAGCACGTCGTCGCGCACTCGCGGTCCCCGGTCGTGGTCCTGCCGCGTCAGTCCGAGGACGCCTGAGCCCGGTCGGCCTCGCGCGACGCGCGTGACCGGTACCGGCTGCTCCGCGGACAGGTCAGGACTCCGTCTGCCGCACCAGACCCGCGAGCAGTGCCGGGAACCGGGCTGAGACGCCTCGGCGGGGGAGGGCGTTCAGCGCGTCGACCTGACCGGGAAGCGCGTCGTAGCGACCAGTGGTCAGGTACTCGAGCGCACTCAACAGCGCCGCCGGATGGATGTCCAGCGCACTGTGGCCGTTCTCGATTCGGGTGACCGCCGCGTCCGGGGCGATCTTGGCCACGCGGTCGGCGATCTCCGGTGGGGTCCGGAGATCCCGGGTGCCGCTGAGAAGGACCATCGGCCAGGTGAAGCGGGATACCTCGCGACTCAGGTCGACCGGTTCCGCATCGAACCCGGGAAACTGGTGCGCGAGCGGCGCATATGTGAGCGCGGGGTCCAGGGGCCTACCGTCGGTCGGGGCGCCGTACCCCAGTTCGCGGAAACCGATCGCTCCGGCGAGGTCGAACTCGTAGACGCCCGGCACGCGCGCGAGCGAGCCGTCCCGGGTCGCGTACGCCTCGAGGAGTCGCCAGGCTGCTGCGTCCGGGGCTCGCAGCCGTCCCCGCGCCCGGCCCAGTACTCGGCCCCGCAGCACCGGGCCGAGCAGCTCCGGTCCGCCCAACTCGTAGGCGGCGCGGACCACGTCGAGCAACCGTCGGCGGTCCTCTCCACGTGCGTAGAGGCGCCGCACTTCCGCCGCGATCGCGGTGCCGGAATCCCAGAACAGAGACAGAACCGCCCGACGCTCGAGGTCGATGTCCGTCGACGACTGCAGCGCCGAATCCAGCAGCATGCCGGCGACGCGCTCGGGATACAGGGCGCCGACGCAGGACACCACGTAGCTACCGTAGGAGGACCCGGCCAGGTGGGCCGAGTCCACCGCTTCCCGGTCGAGTACCGCCGCGATGTCGCCGGCGACCGTGGCGATCCGCATCGCCGACACCGGCAGGTCCCGGCCGGCGGTGTCGGTGCGGGACAGTCCCACACCTCTGTGCTCCACCATGATCAGGTCGAGCCCGAGGCGGGCGGCCCGTCGCCGCAGCCCGCGATACGGCAGTACCGACCCGAGGCCCGGACCGCCGGGGACCACCACGGTCGGCTGGCGCGTGCGCGGGCCGGTCCGGACGTCAACGGTTAGGTGAGCCTTAGCGTCCACTGTGACCAGTGCGTTTGAGACACTTGTCCACATGGACATCGTTTTCAACATCGTTCTGATCCTGCACTTCATCGGCCTGGCAGGCATCATCGGCGGGTGGCTCGCCACCATCAAGGCGCCTCACATGAACAAGGCGATCCTGCACGGCGCGATCCTCCAGGTGGTCACCGGTCTGCTGCTCGTCGGTCTGCGCGAGATGCAGGACGTGGACCTCAATCACATGAAGATCGGGATCAAGCTCGTCGTCGCGGTCGTCATCCTGGTCGTCGCGGTGGTGGGCGTCCGTAAGGAGGCCAGGGCGGCGGGCAGCACCGGGACCCTGGCGACCATCGCCGGCGTCCTCGGCGTGGTCAACGTCGCCATCGCGGTCCTGGTCTGACACGGTCCTGGTCTGATACCGGGACTCCACGCCCCGCGCCGCCCCCCGACTCCGGTCGGGGGGCGGTTCGCGTTGTTCCGCACCAGTAGCGTCGAACCCGGAGAAAGAGGTGTTGTCAGAGGGAGGGATGCATCGTGGCTCTGGAGGAGACCCCGGCGGCCGGCCGGCCCGCACCACATTCGCCCGTCGAGGACAAGGCTGAGGTGTTGGCTCGAGTGGTCGCCGCCATCGACGCCGGCGATATGGACTCGGGCCGTGACGTTCTCCGGTCCGACTACCCGTTCGCGCCGGTGGCCAAGTCCGGCCGCAGTTACACCGACCGCCAGTCCCTGCGCCTCTTCTACCGGGACGGATTCCTCGATCGCTACAGCGGCACGAGACTGGTACACCCGGGTGCCCTGCGTCTGCTGTCCGTGCTCATCCCAGAGGACTTTCCCGCGCATCCGAACTGGCTGATGTCGGAGACACGTTTCGCGTTTTGGGAGTTGTTCCCCACCATCGATCATCTTGTGCCGGTGGCCCGCGGGGGAATGGACGACGACTCGAACTGGTTCTGCACCTCGATGTTACGAAACTCGGCCAAGGCCCATTGGACTGTCGAGGAGCTGGGTTGGTCGCTGCACCCGCCGGGGAAACATACCGACTGGGATGGCCTGACAGGCTGGTTCGTCCGACACATGCAGCAGCATCCGGAACTACGCGTGCACGCTTACCTGGCCCGATGGTTCCGAGCGTCCGCGGACATCCGCACGCAGTTGATCTGATTACTCCATCACGGCGGCGAGGTACGCCCGCACCAGCCGGGCACCCACCTCGGCCGGGAGGCGTTCGATCGCCGCGAGCAGCGCGGCCATCCCGCCGTCGTCCCCGTCGTCGCCTGCGAGCACGCCGGACACCATCGCGTGCACATCGTCCTCGGGGAGGGTGAGCAGGTCGCCAGGGGAGAGGGCGCCGGCCTCCAGCGCGGCCAGCACGTCGGCGAACGCGGCCGGGGGCGCCGGGTCGGGCATGCCGCGTACCGCATCAGCAGCCGCGTGGGCCACGTTGAGGATCTCGTCCGTCAGGCGTTCGGTCACCGGGGTGATGGTGAGGTGGGACGACGACGGCAACGCGCCCCGCTCCTGACGGTAGGCCGGCTGCGCCTGCACGGCGATGCCCCTGCGACCGCACTCGTCCGCCCACAGGTGGGGGTGGACACGTCGGGCGCCTCCCACGGACCCGTCGGCCACCACGGCGATCAGGGGTCCCGGATCGGAGTCGATCACGCGCAGTCCCTCGATACCGGACAGCCCCTCCACGAGGCGTCCGGTCGCCCTGGCGGTGCGCGCCACGAGTTCGGACTGACCGTCGTCGCCCAGGGCCTCGAGCACGGCCCACGCGGCGGCCGCGGGTTCGAGAGGCTTGGACCCGGACAGGGTGGGGTTGACCACCGGGTAGCCCGGCCAGTCGACGGTGGAGAACCAGGATGCGCGGTGCCTGGCGCGGCCCCGGCTGAGCAGGACCGAGGTGCCCTTGGGGGCGAACCCGTACTTGTGCAGATCGGCCGAGATGCTGGTGACCCGTCGGACCCGTAGATCCCAGGTCGATCCCACCCCGCCCGGCCAGAAGGGGAGGACCAGCCCGCCCAGGCAGGCGTCCACGTGCAGCCCGATCCGCGGATCGTGGTGCGCGTCGAGCCCGGCCGCGACCTGCTCCACCGGGTCGATCACACCGGTGGGGTAGGAGGAGGCCGAGCACACCACCAGGCAGGTGTCGTGGTCCACGGCGGCCAGCAGGTCCTCGGCTGCCACCCGGCCCGTGTCGGGGTCCACCTCGACGCCGACGAACCGCATCCCGAGGATGTGGGCGGCCTTGCGGAACGCCGCGTGGACGGTCACCGGGGCGACGATCGTCCCGCCACTGCCGGGGGCACGCCCCGAGACCTCCCGAGCCGCCAGACACGCCAGCACGCAACTCTCGGTGCCGCCCGACGTCACGACACCGTGGACCTCGTCGTCGTCGCTCCCCGGACCGACACCGGCGTCCCCGCCCAGGATCGTGCGGACCCTGTTGACGATCCCGCCGTGGATCCGTGCGACCGACCCGAACACGGTCGGGTCCAGGCCGTTGACCCCGTGCGCCAGACCGGCCGCGCGCACAGCCAACCGGTCCACGCCCTCCAGTCCCGAGTCGTAGACGTAGGAGAGCACCCTGCCCCCGGTCGTGGGCGGGTCCGACGCCCGCAGCGCAGCCAGCGTCTCGAGGGCCGCCTGGCCCCTCTGGGCGATCACGGCCTCCAGGGGATCGGTGTCCGGGGACGCGGTACCTGGGGGTTCGGTGTCCGGGGATTCGACTGTCATGCGGGCTCCGTCCAGCTCGGGTGTTCGCGGCCCAACGCCCGGATGACCAGCAGACTCGCAGCGGTCAGCAGGGCGGGGACCAGGGAGAAACCGAGGATGATGGCCCAGAGGGCCGGTTCGGGCTGATCAGCGACGCCGCCGGAGCGGAAGCCGGTCACCGCGAGCAGCGCCAGCACCACCACGGGCCCGAGCGCCATGGATCCCGTCTCGGACGCCGTCCACAGCCCGCTCATCGCCCCGCTGCGACGGCGGCCGCCCAGCTCGCGGTCCATGTCCGTGGTGTCGGGGAGCATCGACATCGGTAGAGCCTGCATCCCGGCGTAGGCGACTCCCGCGAGCGCCACCGGGACGTGCACCCACATCCCGGGCCACATACCCGCGGGGATGAGCATGAGAGCGGACACGGTGAACAGGATCGTCGCGGTCGCCAGAGCGGGGACCTTGCCCCGGGCGTGCGCCAGGCG
The DNA here is from genome assembly GCF_014145245.1 of Dietzia sp. B44. Classification (NCBI taxonomy): domain Bacteria; kingdom Bacillati; phylum Actinomycetota; class Actinomycetes; order Mycobacteriales; family Dietziaceae; genus Dietzia; species Dietzia sp. B44. The sequence continues at coordinate 13,284 of NZ_JAALEF010000523.1, forward strand.
GGCCCACAGCGGCATCACCAGCAGGGCGGGGGCGATCAGGGCGAGGAACAGCCCGGTCAGCGCGGCCTCGTCGCCCAGGATGTAGGTGGCGACGTACTGGCCACCCGCGAGCATCACGGCCGTGGCCACCGCCTGCAGGCAGAACAGGCCCACCAGCAACCGGAACGGCCGGGTCACCCGCAGCGCGTCGAGCCCGTCGCGGTACTGCCGGCCCAGGTCGCCGACCTGCGCGTCCGCCCGCAGGACCGTGCGCCGACCGGATCCGAGCGTCGCCCACAGCATGCCGCCGAGCATCAGGGCGGACACGGCGACGGCCATCACCACGTACCCCGTCGCCCCTCCGCCCGCGGCCTCGCGCAGGGCCGGACCACCGCCCCCCACCACGAGGATCGTCGCGGCCAGCACCGCGACGCGCCACGCGAGGATGGTCACCCGCACCCCCGAGTCGCCGGTCAGCTCAGCCGGTAGAGCGAGGTAGGGGACCTGGAAACACGAGAAGGCCAGGGAGGCCAGCAGGAAGAAGCCCATGACCCAGACACCGGCCAGCGCGGTGCCCCACTGCGTCGGCGCCGAGAAGGTGGCCACGAAGAGCAGGGGCAGCGCGAGCGCCCCGAACAGCATGAGACCCGTCCGGTATCCGGTGCGGTGCGAGGCGCGGTCGGAGATCGCCCCGATGAGCGGGTAGGCCAGCACGTCGATCACCTTGGGGACCAGCACCAGCACCGTCGCCACCGCGGCCGCGACACCGATCGAGTCGGTGAGGTAGTAGGCCAGCACCAGCCCGGGCAGGGTGCTGAACGCTCCCGTGCCCACGCTGCCGGCGGCGTACGAGGCGAGCATCCGGCCCGAGGGCCCCCCGGCGGACGGGCCGTCGGCACGCGCGGCCTCGCCGTGCGCACGTGTGGTGGTCATGGACAGACTCTAGGGCGAGGCGAGCGCGTTCACCGTTGAAAAGAGCGTTCCGCGCACCTGGCTCTCACGAAACGTGTGCGGAACGGCCTTCGCGATGGGGAATGAGGAGTGTGCCGGGACCCGCCTCAGCCGCGCCAGTCGAAGGTGTCCGGGTCCGGCCCCGAGCGAGTGCCGTTGTGCAGGGCCGATATCGAGGCCATCTGCTCGTCGTTCAGCTCGAAGTCGAACACGTCGAGGTTCTGACGCATCCGCTCGGGGCTCGAGGACTTGGGAAAGACGATGTCCCCGCGCTGGAGCACCCAGCGAAGCACGACCTGGGAGACCGAGCGGTCGACCTGCTCCGCCAACGCGGTGAGCTGCGGGTCGCCGAAGACCGCGCCCTGCGCGAGCGGGCTCCACGCCTCCACCGCGATCCCGCGGTCCGCGCACGCCGCGCGGACCTCGTCGTTGACGAAGTAGGGGTTCGACTCGATCTGGTTGACGGAGGGAGTGCTGAGGCCCGCCTCGGACAGTCGCGCGAGGTTGGCCGGGGTGAAGTTGGAGACCCCGATCGAGTCCACCGCGAAGTCGGCGCGGATGCCCTCCATGGCCTCCCAGACGCGGGCGACGTCGTCGTGCATCGCGAGCGGCCAGTGCACCAGGAACAGGTCGATCCGGCCGCCGAGGGCCTCGAGTGAGCGTTCGGCGGAGTCGCGGGCGGCGGCGGGCTCGTGGAAGGAGTTGTTGAGCTTGGTGGTGAGCCACAGCTCGTCACGCGGGATCCCCGAGGCCGCGATCGCGCGACCCACCCCGTCCTCGTTGCCGTACATCTGGGCGGTGTCCAGGTGCCGGTACCCGGCCTCGAGTGCGTCCGAGACGACCTTCTCGGTGTCGGCGGGGGGAACCTGGTAGGTACCGAAGCCGAGCTGGGGGATCGCACGGCCGTCGCCCAGGTCGATCAGCGGGATCTGCGGTGTCGAATCGGTCATGCGCCCCACCGTACGCCCGTCCCGGGATCACTCGCGACCGGTACGCAGCGAGGCCTCCACCAGGTCGAGCATCGCGCTCACGTGAGCCGTGCCGCGCCCTGTCGCGAGGTGGGTGATGAGTCCGTCGAGCACGATGTCGAGGTAGACGCGCAGCACGTCATCGGGGACGTCCGTCCGCATCCTCCCGGAGTCCTTCTGCTCCCGCAGGCGGGCGAGAATGGCCTCGTCGAGCTCCGCCTGCCGGTCGGTCCACCGCTCCCGGAAGGCCGGATCGGTGCGGATCCGTCGCGCGATCTCCAGTCGGGTCCCGAGCCACGAGAACTCGTGGGGGTCGGCCAGGATCTCCCGCATCACCTGGACCAGACCCTGCTCGGCCACCGTGGCCGCCATCGCCGCGGCGTCGTCGTGCGCCAACGCGAGGAACAGGGCGTCCTTGTCGTCGAAGTGGTGGAAGATCGCACCGCGGCTGAGACCGGTGGTCTCCTCCAGACGTCGGACCGTGGCGCCCTCGAACCCGAACTCGGCAAAGCACTCGCGCGCCCCCGACAGGATCTCCCGACGCCGGGCGTCCATGTGGTCCTGACTGACCCTGGGCATCTCACAACCTTCCTACGGATACACCACGGCGGTACGCGGTTCCCCCTGTCTCACCAGGAGTTACCGCGCACCGCCGTCGGGGTGGAGGTGATCAGCCCTTGATCATGTTGCGCAGCACGTACTGCAGGATGCCGCCGTTGCGGTAGTACTCCGCCTCGCCGGGGGTGTCGATGCGCACCTTGGCGTCGAACTCGACCACCTGGCCGTCCTCCTTGGTGGCGGTGACCTTGACCGTCTTGGGCGTGGTGCCGTTGTTCAGCTCCTCGATCCCGGTGATGTCGAACGTCTCCGTGCCGTCCAGGCCGAGGGTCTCGTGCGACTCGCCCTCGGGGAACTGCAGCGGCATGACACCCATGCCGATGAGGTTCGAGCGGTGGATGCGCTCGAACGACTCGGTGATGACGGCCTTGACGCCGAGCAGGCTGGTGCCCTTGGCCGCCCAGTCGCGGGAGGACCCGGTGCCGTACTCCTTGCCACCGAGCACCACGAGCGGCGTGCCCTGCGCGGCGTAGTTCTGCGCGGCGTCGTAGATGAACGCCTGCGGGGCGCCCTCCTGCGTGAAGTCGCGCGTGTAGCCGCCCGTCACACCGTCCAGCAGTTGGTTCTGGAGGCGGATGTTGGCGAACGTGCCCCGGATCATGACCTCGTGGTTGCCGCGGCGCGACCCGAACGAGTTGTAGTCCTGACGGGACACACCGTTCTCGTCGAGGTACTGCGCGGCCGGGGTGCCCGGCTTGATCGTCGACGCGGGCGAGATGTGGTCGGTCGTGACCGAGTCGCCGAGCTTGGCCAGGACGCGGGCGCCCTTGACGTCCTCGACCGGGGTCAGCTCCATCTGCATCCCGTCGAAGTACGGGGGCTTGCGCACGTAGGTCGACTTGGCGTCCCACTCGAACGTCTTGCCGTCCGGGGTGCTGAGCCCACGCCAGCGGCCATCGCCGGCGAAGACGTCGGCGTACTTGGACGTGTACTCCTTGGAGGAGATCGAGGCCTTGATGGTCTCCTCGATCTCCTCGGTGGAGGGCCAGATGTCCTTGAGGTAGACGTCGTTGCCGTCGGTGTCCTTGCCCAGGGAGTCGGCCTCGAAGTCGAAGTCCATGGTCCCGGCGATGGAGTACGCGATGACCAGCGGCGGGGACGCCAGGTAGTTCATCTTGACGTCCTGGTTGATCCGGCCCTCGAAGTTGCGGTTACCGGACAGCACCGCGGTGGCGGTCAGGTCGTGCTCCTGGATCGCGTTGGAGATCTCCTCCGGCAGCGGTCCGGAGTTGCCGATGCAGGTGGTGCAGCCGTAGCCCACGAGGTAGAAGCCGAGGGCCTCCAGGTCCGGCCAGAGTCCGGCCCGCTCGTAGTACTCGGTGACGACCTGCGAACCCGGCGCCATCGACGTCTTGACCCACGGCTTGGCCTTGAGGCCCTTCTCGTGCGCCTTGCGCGCGAGGAGCCCGGCGCCGATCATCACCGACGGGTTGGACGTGTTGGTGCAGGACGTGATCGAGGCGATGGAGACGATGCCGTGGTCCAAGACCATCTCGGTGCCGTCCACGGACACCTCGACGGGCTTGGAGGGACGTCCCTCGGAGCCGTCGGAGGCGTCGGCCCGGACCGAGCCCTCCTCGGCGTGCGAGAGGGTCGCGGTCCCGGTGTTGTCGGACGGGGCACCGCCCTCGGACTGCATCCGGCCCTTCTCGGTGTCACCGAGGGGGTTGACGCCGGCGTCCACGTAGTTGTGGATGTCCTTGCGGAACGCGCTCTTGGCGTCGGCCAGCTCGATGCGGTCCTGCGGACGCTTGGGTCCGGCGATCGACGGGACGACGTCGCCCAGGTCGAGCTCCAGGTATTCGGAGAAGACGGGCTCCTCCGCGTCGGCGTGGAGCCACATGCCCTGCTCCTTGGCGTAAGCCTCGACCAGGGCGAGCTGCTCCTCGTCGCGACCCGTCAGGCGCAGGTAGTCGATGGTCTCGCCGTCGATCGGGAACATGGCGCAGGTGGAGCCGAACTCCGGGCTCATGTTGCCGATCGTGGCGCGGTTGGCCAGGGGCACAGCCGCGACGCCGGCACCGTAGAACTCCACGAACTTGCCCACGACGCCGTGCTTGCGCAGCATCTCGGTGATCGTCAGGACGACGTCCGTGGCGGTGACGCCCGGCTTGATCGACCCGGTGAGCTTGAAGCCCACGACGCGGGGGATGAGCATGGAGATGGGCTGGCCGAGCATGGCGGCCTCGGCCTCGATACCGCCGACGCCCCATCCCAGGACGCCGAGACCGTTCTCCATGGTGGTGTGCGAGTCGGTGCCCACGCAGGTGTCGGGGTAGGCCTGCCCGTTCCGGACCATCACGGAGCGCGCCAGGTACTCGATGTTGACCTGGTGCACGATGCCGGTACCCGGGGGGACGACCTTGAAGTCGTCGAAGGCGCCCTGACCCCAGCGGAGGAACTGATAGCGCTCCTCGTTGCGCTGGTACTCGATCTCGACGTTCTTGTCGAAGGAGTCGCGACCACCGAAGGACTCGATGATCACGGAGTGGTCGATGACCATCTCGGCCGGCGCGAGGGGGTTGACCTTGTCGGGGTCGCCACCGAGGGTCTTGACGGCCTCACGCATGGTGGCGAGGTCGACGATGCAGGGGACACCGGTGAAGTCCTGCATGATCACGCGGGCGGGCGTGAACTGGATCTCGGTGTCGGGCTCGGCGGAGGGGTCCCAACCGGCCAGGGCCTCGATGTGCGCCTTGGTGACGTTCTTGCCGTCCTCCGTGCGCAGCAGGTTCTCGGTGAGGACCTTGAGGGAATAAGGGAGCTTGGCGGCTCCCTCGACCGCCGAGAGGCGGTAGATCTCATAGGCTTGGCCGCCGACCTCTAGGGTCCCCTTGGCGCCAAAGCTGTCAATGCTTGCTGTCACGTCAGCTCCACTCGTGGTGTGAATGTCGATTCGTCATCCCTCCCGGTGTCGCCGCGTGTCTCGGGCGGCAACGCCGGGGGCGGACACAGGACCCATTGTGGACCCTCGCGCCCGGTTGCGGTCACCAATTTACCAGTACGCTCGTCCTGTATAGGTTCCGGCACGCCCGAAGTTGGGGGGCGCGGAGCGGGTATCGCGCCGTCCGGCGCGTGTATTCGGTTCGACGACGACGAGATGGCACCATGTCGGCCGTGGACAACTCCGACGATTCCGTGACCACGCTCGCCTACGAGGCCGAGCCGGTGATGTCCTTGCAGGAGGGCGAGGTCCCGCAGTGGCTCGACTTCGAGGCCGTGTCCCGGGACCTGGCCGACGACGGGGTCTCCGCCCCGGAGCCGTTCGTCGAGGGACTGCGGACCGTCGTCACCGAGGCGGGGGACCGCGGGCTCGATCTCAAGGTGGTCTACACCGAGGCCCCGGCCGCCGTCTACACGGACGCCCGCGACCTCGCCGCCCTGCTGAACGAGGAGTACGAGGGGACGATCCTGGTCCGGACCCCGGTCTTCGTCGGCAGTTCCAGCGACACCATCCCCCGCCACAAGCTCGAGGCCGGCCAGGACGACGCCTGGGAGGAGTTCGACCCGGTGGCCTCCGCCTCGGTCTTCGCGCACAAGGTCACCGCACCCGCCCCGCCCTGGGGCGCGTTCTCGGCGGTCGTGCTCGTGCTGGCGATCGTCGTGGCGGTCGCCTTCGTCGTCGCCCTCCGGCGGCGTCTGCGCTGACGGACGCTCTTCTCCCCATCGCCCGACACGCCGGGTTTTCTCGCGTTATTAGAGTTACAGCAGTGTATTTTGCCGTCCAATGTTCCGGACGGGACTTCTGTGACCTACGGTGCTAGAGGAACCATCGGTTCTGCCGAGTTGGTATGAGGCTCTAGTGGCGCAGGGGAAGGCATCACCCGAACCTCACCCTCCTCGGTGACGCGTCCCGCCGTGCGGGTCGCGCGGTCAGCCGCATCCTCGTGCGGTTATCGGAAGGTGAAACGTGAAGCCTGACCATTCTTCAAGCCGCGCTCCGGGAGCGCGGAGACGTCGGGGTCCGGTGCGCAGGCCCGGACACGCCCTACTCGCGGCGGCGCTCGTCCTGGGCACCGCCTCGGGCGTGGTCCACGCACCGGTGGTCGCGGCGCAGGAGGTCCCGGCGGCCTCGC
>NZ_JAALEF010000065.1:0-1709 GCF_014145245.1 Dietzia sp. B44
GCCGGCGGCGCGTCGCGGCGCGAGGCCCCGCTGGTGGCCGACCCCGACCCGGCGCTCACCGCCGACGGACTGCCGCAGGCGTTCGTGCTCACCGCCATCGTCATCGCGTTCGCCATCACGATCTACCTGCTGGTGCTGGCGGTGATCGGCGGTGACGACGACGACACCGACGTGGGCGACCTCGACCACCTGGACCTCCTCCCGGAGGTCCCGGGGGGCGCACACCCGGAGGACCCGGAGCCCGACGAGCCGGCGAACCACGACGCGGAAGGTGTCCACCGATGATGCCGGAGTCCGTCCTCACCCTGTTCGTCGCCATCCCGCTGCTCACGGCGGGCCTGCTCATAGCCGTCGCTTCGAGAACACGCCTGGTCCTGACTGTCCTGTTCGCCGTCCTCGTGGTGCAACTGGTCGCGGCGATCGCCACCGTGGCGTGGGTGTCGGACGGTTCGGTCGTGGTGCACCAGGTCGCCCTGTGGGCGCCCGGAGTGGCCATCCCGTTCGTGCTGGACATGTTCTCGGCGCTCATGCTCACGGTGACGAGTCTGCTGACGCTCACGTGCGCGGCTTTCGCGGTCCCGGCCGGGGAGGCGTTCAAGAGGTTCTACCCGCCGTTGGTGCTCCTCGTGACCGCCGGCGTCAACGGGGCCCTGCTTACGGGGGACCTGTTCAACTTCTTCGTCTTTGTCGAGGTCATGCTCCTGCCCTCGTACGGGCTCATGATCATCACCCGGTCCGGTCGGGCCAGCGTGGCCGGTGTCGCGGCCTCGCGGCTCTACATCTCGGTCAACCTGCTCGCCTCGACCATCCTGCTGATCGGCGTGGCCCTGATCTACGGGTTGACGGGAACCGTCAACATCGCCGAACTCCACGGGGCCGCCTCGGAGAACACCGGCGTGGCCGTGGCCACCGCCCTGGTGCTCTTCGCGCTCGCGATCAAGGCCGCCGTCGTCCCCGTGCACGGGTGGCTTGCACGGGCCTACCCCAAGATGTCCCCCGCCGTGACCGCGATGTTCTCCGGCCTGCACACCAAGATCGCGATCTACGCCATCTACCGCATCTACGCGGTGATCTTCGACGGGGACCCGCGCTACCTCTGGGTGGGCGTGGTGGTGTTCTCGGCCACCATGCTGATCGGTGTGCTCGGCGCGGTGGGCGAGGCCGCCCCGCGCTCGATCCTCGCGTTCCACATGGTCAGCCAGATCGGGTACATCCTGCTCGGGGTCGCCCTTTTCGGCCCACTGGGGCTCACCGCCGGCATCTTCTATCTGCTGCACCACATGATCGTCAAGGCCGCGTTGTTCCTGGCCATCGGCGCGATCGAGGTGCGCTACGGTCCCCGGCGGCTGGGGCAACTCTCCGGACTCGCCAAGACCGAACCACTCATCGCGGTCGCCTTCTTCGCCTCCGCCATGTCGCTGGCCGGGATCCCGCCCTTCTCCGGGTTCGTGGCCAAGCTCAGCCTGATCATCGCCGCTCTCGACGCCGGCCAGATCGTCGCCGCGGCCGTCGCGGTGGCGGTCAGCATCCTCACTCTTCTGTCCATGTTGAAGATCTGGACGGGGATCTTCCTCGGCGAACCCACCGCCACCGACTCCCGCACGCTCCCGGAGGGTCTGGACCCCGCCTACTCCGATGCCCCGGGGATCCCCGACGGCCGGGACCGCGCCGGGCTCGACGCGACCGGCGGCGCCGCGAGCGGTGGCGCC
>NZ_JAALEF010000066.1:0-14953 GCF_014145245.1 Dietzia sp. B44
GCACGCGGACCCCACGCCGGCGGGCGGCGGCGCCGAAGGCCATCCCGGTCATGTACGCCTCGCCCCGACCACCGCGCGGCTCCCACGCCGCCGCCGCCACGTCGTCGACGTTCAGCCCGGGCCACAGCTCCGCCATCCGGTCCGGGGCGATGATCTCGGTCTCGATTCCCAGGCTCTGCTGCATGGCCACGTTCGCCCGGAGCGGGATCACGTTCTCCTCGCCCACGATCACGGCGTAGCCGCACTGACGGAAGGCCATGTCGTCGCCCAACAGCTCGGTCGCGTTCTCGAACACCGGGATGCTGTGCCAGCTCAGGGCCGCCATGGTGGGCGAACCGTAGTGGCAGCGGACGATGCCGCTGGACTTGCCGGTCATCCCGGAACACAGGGTGTCCTTCTCCACCACCAGTACGTCGGTCTCGCCGCGCTCGGTCAGGTTCCAGGCGATCGACAGCCCCTCGAGGCCGCCTCCGATGACGAGGAATTTCACTGTGTCGGTCCGCTGAGCTGTGTCGGTCGGGTGCGCTGTGCCGGTCATGGGGATCACTCTCTCGTGGTGCGTGGTGGTCAGGACGCGTCGGTCGCGGAGGTGTCATCGCAGGTGAGCAGGTCGGCCAGAACGTCGGCCAGGGCCTCGGCGCCCCGCTCGGCGTCGGCGTCCTCCACGTGCTCCTCCGGGGAATGCGACACCCCGGAGGGGTTGCGGACGAACAGCATGGCGGTGGGGACGTGCGCGGCCAGCACACCTGCGTCGTGGCCGGCCCCCGTGGCCAGGACGGGGACGCCGGGCAGATCGTCGAGCAGTCGGTCGCGGAACACCGGGTCGAAGGACACCGAACCGCTGAGCGACTCCTGCACGATCGTGCTCTCGCACCCCTCGTGCGCGGCGGCCATCGAGGCCGCCTCCGTGATCTCGTGGACGATCCGCGCGGTCACGGCGTCGTCGGGGTGCCGCACGTCCAGCCAGAGGTCGACCCTGGAGGCGATGACGTTGGTGCCGCCGGGGGTGGGCACGATCCGACCGACGGTGGCCCTGGCACCCCGGTACACGCGGGAGATCCGGCGGACGTCGAGGACGGTGCGGGAGGCCGGGATCATCGGGTCGCGGCGGTCCGCCAACAGCGTGGTGCCGGCGTGGTTGCCCTGGCCGGTGAAGGTCACCCGCCAGCGCCCGTGGCCGATGATCGACGAGGCCACCGCCACCGGGTTGCCCAGGTCGATCAGACCTCGGCCCTGTTCCACGTGGAGTTCCACGAATCGGCCGATCCGCCGCAGCGCCTCCTCGTCACGCCCCAGGCGCGCCGGATCCAGCCCGTTGGCCACGCACAGCTCGGCGTAGGTGGTGCCGTCGTCGTCGGTCAGTCCCGCGGCCGTGGCCGGGTCCATCGCCCCGGTGAGCAGCAGCGATCCCAGGCACGCCCGGCCGAACCTCGACCCCTCCTCCTCGGGGAAGACGGTCAGCGCCAGGGCCCGCCGCGGCCGCAGACCCCGGGCCCGGAGACGGTCGACCGCCACCAACGCCGAGGCCACGCCGAGAGGGCCGTCGAAGGCCCCTCCCCCGGGCACGGAGTCCAGGTGACTGCCGGTGACGACCGCGCCCTCCAGTGGATGGCCGGCCGGATTCCACCAGGCCCAGATGATCCCGTTGCGATCGGTCTCGGTGTCCAGGCCGCGCGCGGCCGCCTCGGCCAGGAACCACTCGCGCAGCTCCACCTCGGCCGCGGAGTAGACGGGGCGGCTGTATCCGCCCCTCGTCGGGTCGGTCCCGACGCCCGCGATCGCGGACATCAGCGAGGTGACGGTGGTGGTGACCGATGTGGTCATGACGGGCTCCTCGGGGTGCGGGAGGGTGGGGACGGTACGGGGGCGCCACGGCCGCGGTGGGGCGTGGGGAACGGGGCGCGGTGTGCTGTGCGCTGTGACGAGAAGCGCCGTGAACGGGGCGCCGGAGGAGGTGGTGTCGTGAGTGGTGGTGCCGCGGCTCCGCGGAACCGGGCGGGTCAGCCGTCGACGCCGTCCGGGTAGGCGGTCACCGAGAGGAACCGGATGGGTAGCTCGAGCATCGCCACCGGGCCGTGGACGCCCTCGCCGTCGAGGAGCAACGAGTCGCCCGGGCGGAGTCGGTACTCGGACTCGGCATGGTGGTAGATCATGTCGCCGGAGAGCATGTAGAGCAGCTCGGTGCCCGGGTGCTGGAAGCGGGGATGCGCCTCCGACTCGGCGGTCAGGGTCACCAGCACCGGCTCGATGCGCTTGTTGGACCCCCGCAGCGCACCGAGCAACTCGTAGTCGTGGCCCGCCGACGTGCCGCGGCCGACGATCGTGGCGCCCTGCCCGTCGGGGGTGAACACCGCGTCACGCCGGGTGTCCGCGCCGCGGAGCAACGAGGTCACCGGGACGTCGAGGCCGGTGGCGAGTTTGGCGAGCATGTTCAGCGAGCACGAGGTCTGCGCGTTCTCGATCTTGGAGAGCATCGCCTTGGAGATGCCGATCCGCTGGGACATCTCCGCGACCCCCAGGCCCTCGGCCAGGCGCAGCCTGCGGACGTGGAAACCGATGATGCGCTCGAGATCGTTGCCGGTGGGCACGTCCTCCGGGAGCTCACGCGGCGTCGCCTGGTGGACGACCCTCCGCGCGTCATCCCGGCCGACTCCCATGCCCTCGACGGTAGTCATCGTCTCGTCGCGGTGGAAGTGGGCACCCGTCGCCGGCGCGGGCCCGGTCGCGGTCCGGTCGTCCGACACGACGGTCACCTACAGTTCCCGTCCCGCGCGGCCGGGGATCCAGTCGGTCCCGGCCAACGGCACCCGCGCCATCGCGGCGGCCTCCATCGTCAACGCCACCAGGTCGTCGGGCTCCAGGTGGGTCAGGTGGGACTTTCCGCAGGCCCGGGCGATGGTCTGCGCCTCCATCGTGAGCACGTGCAGGTAGTTGGCGAGTCGCCGACCGGCGGCCTCCGGGTCCAGCCGACGTGCCAGTTCGGGGTCCTGGGTGGAGATCCCGGCCGGGTCGCGGCCGTCCTGGAAGTCGTCGTAGAACCCCGCCGCCGAGCCGAGTGCGCGGTACTCCTGCTCGTACCGGGGGTCGTTGTCCCCGAGCGCGATCAGTGCCGCCGTCCCGATCGCCACCGCGTCCGCGCCCAGGGCCATGGCCTTGGCCACGTCCGCGCCCGAGCGGATCCCCCCGGAGACGATCAGCTGCACCTTCCGGTGCAGGTCCATCTCCTGGAGGGCCTGCACGGCCTGCGGGATCGCGGCGAGGGTGGGGATGCCCACGTGCTCGATGAACACGTCCTGGGTGGCCGCGGTTCCGCCCTGCATGCCGTCCACGACCACCACGTCCGCACCGGCCTTCACCGCGAGCTTGACGTCGTAGTAGGTGCGGGTGGCGCCGACCTTGACGTACACCGGCTTCTCCCAGCCGGTGATCTCGCGCAGCTCGAGGATCTTGATGGCGAGGTCGTCGGGGCCCGTCCAGTCCGGGTGTCGGCAGGCCGAACGCTGGTCGATCCCCTTGGGCAGGGTCCGCATCTGCGCCACCCGGTCGGAGATCTTCTGCCCCAGGAGCATGCCGCCGCCACCGGGCTTGGCGCCCTGTCCCAGGACCACCTCGATGGCGTCGGCCTTGCGCAGGTCGACGGGGTTCATCCCGTAGCGCGAGGGCAGGTACTGGTAGACGAGCCTCGAGCTCTGGCCGCGCTCCTCCGCGGTCATCCCGCCGTCGCCGGTGGTCGTGGAGGTGCCCGCCGCGCTGGCCCCGCGACCGAGGGCCTCCTTGGCCTGCGCCGACAGGGCCCCGAAGCTCATCCCGGCGATGGTCACGGGGATGTCCAGGTGGAGGGGCCTCGAGGCGTGCCGGGTGCCCAGGGTGATGTCGGTGCCGCAGCGTTCGCGGTATCCCTCGAGCGGGTACCGGGACATCGAGGCGCCCAGGAACAGCAGGTCGTCGAAGTGCGGCACCGTGCGCTTGGCGCCCCAGCCGCGGATGTCGTAGATCCCGGTCGCGGCGGCGCGCTGGATCTCGTGGATCACCGGACGGGGGAACGTGGCGGACTCGCGCAGGGTCGGGTCGACGGTTCCTGTCGGGATCTGCGGGGGGGATGCCTGGTCGGTTCGGGTGTGTCCGTCGAAGGGCATGTCTGGCTCCTGTCGGGGAGGGTGGCGGGGCGGTCAGTAGGCGGAGGCGTTGTCCACGTCGAAGCTGTAGAGGGTGCGGGCGGAGCCGTAACGCCGGAACTCCGCGGTCGAGATCCCGGTGACGCCCGCCCGGTCGAGCAGCTCCCCGAGCTCGGTGTGGTGCTCGGACCGCATCTCCTTCTCGACGCAGTCGGCGCCGAGGGACTCGACCCGGCCCCGCACGTAGATGTGGACCTCGTAGAGGGAGTCGCCGAGGGCGTCACCGGCGTCGCCCAGGACGACCAGGCGCCCGGCCTGCCCCATGAAGCAGCTCATGTGGCCGATCGAACCGCCGACGACGATGTCCACCCCCTTCATCGAGATCCCGCACCGGGCGCCGGCGTCCCCCTCGATCACCAGCAGCCCGCCGTGGGCCGTCGCCCCGGCGGACTGGGAGGCCGACCCGGTGACCCGCACCGTCCCCGACATCATGTTCTCGGCCACCCCGACCCCCACGTTCCCGTTGACCGTCACGAGGGCGCCGTCGTTCATTCCCGCGGTGTAGTACCCGGTGGGGCCGTCGATCACGACCTCGTCCGGCTTCTCCAGGCCGACCGCGAGCGCGTGCGCCCCCCTGGGACCGGTGAGCAGGTATCTGCCGGTGCCGTCGGAGTCCTGGAGGATCCGGTTGGTCTCGCGCAACCCGGTCTTCCGGACGTCGATCACGTGCGGGGCGGTGGTCGGCGCGTCGCCGAGGGGTCCGAGCTCCTGCGGTGCGAAGGCCTGTTCCGGCGTGACGGTCATCGTTCTTCCTTCCTGGTGGGGTGCTGCGGTGCTGCGGTGGTGCCGGGGGTTCAGCGGCGCCAGTGGTACACGCGGCCCGGCTCGGGCTCGTAGAGGTGCGCCTGGTCGATGCCCGGCAGGTGCGCCATCGCCCGGTACTCCGAGGCCATGGCCACGTAGCGGTCGGTCTCGGCGATCACTGCGGGCTTGCAGGCGATCGGGTCTCGCACCACCGCGAACTCCTCGGCCGTGGACACCAGGAGGGTGTAGAAGCCGTCGAGGACGCCGGCCATCTCTGCCAGTGCCTGGTCGATCTCCGCACCGCGGGCGATCTGCTCCGCCACGAAGCGAGCGGCCACCTCGGTGTCGTTGAGGGTGTCGCAGTGGATGTCGCGGCGGGCCAGTTCGCGGCGCACCGAGGCGTGGTTGGAGAAGGACCCGTTGTGGACGATGCACTGGTCCGGACCCACGGAGAAGGGGTGCGAACCGGCCGGGGTGACGGCGGACTCGGTGGCCATGCGGGTGTGCCCGACGCCCTGCCATCCCGAGGCCCCCGGTAGGCCGAAACCCTCGGCCAGGTTCAGCGGCAGGCCGACGCCCTTGAGGACGGCGAGCTCGCTGCCCAGGCCGACCAGGACCACCTCCGGGACCGCGCTTCGAACGGCGGAGGCCAGGGTCTCGGGGTCGGTCCCGGCGGACAGGAGCACGGTGGCACCCAGCTCGCGTCCCGACACCTCGCAGCCCAGGTGGGTGCCGACACGCGAGGCCAACGCCGGCGCTTCGACGCCGTCCGCCAGCACGGTGACGGTGGCCGATCCCGCCGGGGTCCAGTCGGGGTTGCCGTAGACGGCGACTCCGGCCGAGTCCGAACCGCGGTCGGTCATCTCACCGAGCATGGTGGTGAGCAGGTCGCCGAGCCGGGGTTCGAGCTCCGGGTCGCGCAGGTGGAGTCCGACGATGCCGCACATGGGGTTCTCCTGGTGAGGTCGAGGTGAGGGTGTGGAGGGAGTGGAGGCGGGCGGCCGTCAGGGCCGCCGCCGCGCGTCACAGCGCGGTGAGGTACTCGTCGATCTCCCACTGGGTGACGGTGTTGTGCCAGGAGATGAACTCCTCGCGCTTGAGGTCGGCGTAGTACGCGGCCACCCCGTCGCCACCGATGTCCAGTGCGGCGCGGACGACCTCGTCCCGGCCCATCTCCTCCACGGCGTGCAGCAGGGTCGGCGGCAGGGTGTGGGTGGCCTCGCCGACCGTGGCCGGCACGCCGGGGTCGAGTTCCCGCCGCACGCCGTCGAGGCCGGCGGCCAGTTGCACCGCCACGGCCAGGTAGGGGTTGGCCGAGCCGTCGCCTCCCCGGAGCTCGACGCGATTGCCGTCGGGGACGCGCAGGTAGTGCGTGCGGTCGTTACCGCCGTAGGTCGCGTCGGTGGGCGACCACGTGGCCCCCGACGCGGTCGTGCGCGCCCCAATACGTTTGTAGGAGTTGATGGTGGGGCACAGCACCGCGTGCATGCCGGCGGCGTGGGTGAGGACGCCCGCGATGAACGAGTACGCGGTGGGCGAGAGCCCCAGTCCGTACCGGTCGTCGCCGACCGCGGGGAACACCGGGTGTCCGTCGCGCCAGAGGGACATGTGCAGGTGCATCCCCGATCCGGTGCGGTCGGAGAACGGCTTGGGCATGAAGGTGGCGATCATGTCCCGCTGTTCGGCCAGCATGGAGATGATGTAGCGCAGCGTCATGACCCTGTCGGCGGTGACCATCGCCTCGTCGTAGGCGAAGTTCTGCTCGAACTGCCCGTTGCCGTCCTCGTGGTCGTTGGCGTAGTTGGCCCAGCCGAGCACGTTCATCGCGTCCGAGACCCCGGCGAGGTGCTCGAACATCCGCGTCACGCCCCGGGCGTCGTAGCACGGGTGGGACTCGTCGTCCTTGGGATCGGCGGTGCACAGCGACCCGTCGGCGTTCTTGCGGACCAGGAAATACTCGACCTCCGCCCCGACCTTGAGCTCGAGACCGTCGGTCGCGGCGTCCGCGAGCATCCGTCCCAGGATGACGCGCGGCGCGAAGCGCCACGGCTCCCCGCTCACCCAGGGGTCGCAGTGCACCAGGGCCAGTCCGGGTTTGATGAAGTCGAGGGTGGTGAAGGAGCGGGGGTCGGGGACGACGAGGAGGTCGGGGTCCCTGGGCTGTTGGCCGATCGCGTCGGCGGCGTACCCGGCGAAGCCCAGCTCCCCGGCCTCCAGTTGGTCGACCGCGGAGGCCGGGACGAGCTTGGCGCACGGCTTGCCCCGGAGGTTGGTGAACACGGCCAGGACGAATCGCGTCCCGGTGTCCGCGACCATCCGGGCGAGGGTGCCGGGCGCGCTCTCGGCCTCCCGGGCGGCGTCGAGCGTCGGGAACGACGACCGCCTGCTCTCGCCGTTCGCACGGTCGGCGACCCCGACGGAGGGGTCTGCGGTGACTGTCATGACGTCTCCTGATCCGAGGGTTTCTGCGTGGTGGTCATAATGTACTGCTGTTAAACCTGCGGCTGGTTACCGCGATGTAACGGGATTCGGCAGGCGAAAAGCCGCGTCTAACTGCGTACTTCGCTGCGTTCTCGACTCAGGGCGCGGTTCGCCCCCGCGGCGGTAACCGAATGGAAACGATCGCGGTACCTGCCAGTAAGCAACACCGGATCACACTGTGAAACGCACGGTCCCCACGTCGCCCCGCCCGGGAGTGGCCTCACAGAGAAGAGAGAAACATGGACGTAGCCATAGCGGCGGCCGACACCGCCTGGGTGCTCGCGGCCATGGTCGCGGTGGCCTTCATGGTCCCCGGCCTGGCCCTGTTCTACGGCGGCATGGTCAGCATCCGCAGCACGCTCAACATGATGATGATGACGATCGGCGCGGTCGCCGTGATGGCCGTGCTGTGGGTCCTCTTCGGCTACTCGCTGACCTTCGGCGACTCGGTCGGGGGCGCCGGTGTGCTGGGCGATCCGCTCGAGTACCTGGGCCTGAGGGGCATCATGGCCGAGCCCGAGACGCCAGGCCTGCCGCCCGCCCTGTTCGCCGGGTTCCTCCTGCTCTTCGCGGGGATCACCGTCGCCCTCGTGGCCGGCGGGGTGGCGGACCGTATGCGCTTCTCCACCTGGCTGGTCTTCGCCATCGTGTGGCCGGTACTGGTGTTCTTCCCCGTGGCCCACTGGGTGTTCGCCTTCGACTCCGACGACGGGTCGGTCACGGGTGGGTGGATCGCCAACAACCTGGGGGCCATCGACCTCGCGGGCGGCACCGCCATCCACATCAACGCCGGTGTCGCGACGCTCGCGCTGGTGCTCGTGCTCGGTCGACGAACCGGCTTCCCCACGATCAGCAGACCGCACAGCGTTCCCCTGACGTTCCTCGGCGCCGGCATGCTGTTCGCCGGCTGGATCGGCTTCAACGCCGGCTCCGCCGTCGCCGCGGGCAACACGGCTGCGGTGGCCGCGCTCAACACCGTGGTCGCCGGACTGTGTGGCGCGCTGGCCTGGATGATCACCGAGCAGGTCCGCGCCAAGCACCCCACGACTCTGGGAGTGGCCTCCGGGCTCGTGGCCGGTCTGGTGGGCATCACCCCGGCCGCCGCCGCGGTCAGCCCGCTCGGTGCCATCGCGATCGGCCTGATCTGCGGCGTGGTCTGCCACTACGCGGTGGGCCTGAAGTACCGCCTCGGCTACGACGACTCGCTCGACGTGGCCGGGCTACACATGGTCGCGGGCATCATCGGCACGCTGCTCATCGGTGTGATCGCCGATCCCGCCTCCCCCGTCGGCGAGGCCGGACTGCTGTTCGGCGGCGGGTTCGGGCAGCTCGGGGCCCAGGCCCTGGCCACGGCGGCGGTGCTGGCCTACTCCTTCACCGTCACGCTGCTCATCGCCTTCGTCCTGGACAAGACGATGGGCCTGCGGGTCACCGAGGAGGACGAGCGGGAGGGCCTGGACAAGGCCTACCACCGCGAGATG
The DNA here is from genome assembly GCF_014145245.1 of Dietzia sp. B44. Taxonomy (NCBI): domain Bacteria; kingdom Bacillati; phylum Actinomycetota; class Actinomycetes; order Mycobacteriales; family Dietziaceae; genus Dietzia; species Dietzia sp. B44. Next base: position 8,882 of record NZ_JAALEF010000066.1, read on the forward strand.
GCCTACTTCCAGGACGCCCTCGAGGGCGATGGGCTCGGCACCGACGCCGTGGTCGTCACAGGGAAAGAGGAGCCGGAGGCGGCCACCGCGGCCCCGCCCACCTCCTCGACCTAGTCAACCTGATCGACCGTTCCACCCGAACAGTGACGAGGAGGCGGTCCCGCGTGGGACCGCCTCCTCGTCGTCGTACCGGGTTATCCGGCCGGTTCTAGCGGCCCACCCCGACCGGCTGCTCCTTGAGCGCGCCCAGGATGTCGTCGACACGGTCCTTGGCGTCGCCGAACAGCATCTGCGTGTTGTCGCGGAAGAACAACGGGTTCTGCACGCCGGCGTATCCGGCGGCCATGGACCGCTTGAACACGACCACATCGGCGGCCTCCCACACGTGGAGCACGGGCATGCCGGCGATCGGGCTGCCCGGGTCCTCGGCGGCGTCCGGGTTGACGGTGTCGTTGGCGCCGATCACCAGGACCACGTCGGTGTCGGCGAAGTCGTCGTTGATCTCGTCGAGCTCGAACACGATGTCGTACGGCACCTTGGCCTCGGCGAGCAGCACGTTCATGTGCCCGGGCAGACGACCGGCGACGGGGTGCACGGCGAAGCGGACGTCGACGCCCCGCTCGCGCAGGGTGCGGGTGAGATCTGCGACGGGGTACTGCGCCTGCGCCACGGCCATGCCGTAGCCCGGGGCGATGATCACCTTCGAGGCGCCCGCCAGCAGCTCGGCGGCGCCGGCGACGTCGATCTCGCTGTGCTCCCCGTGGTCCTTGCCCTCGCCCGAGGCGGCCTCGATGCCGAAGCCCCCCAGGATGACGGAGAAGAACGACCGGTTCATGGCCTTGCACATGATGTAGGACAGGTAGGCGCCCGACGAGCCGACCAGTGCGCCGGTGACGATGAGCAGGTCGTTGCCGAGCAGGAAGCCCGTCGCGGCGGCGGCCCACCCGGAGTACGAGTTGAGCATCGAGACCACGACCGGCATGTCGCCGCCGCCGATGCTTGCCACGAGGTGCCAGCCCAGGGCCAGCGCCAGCACCGTGACCAGCGCGAGCATCCACAGTGCCGGGCTGATGACGAACGCCGCGGTGAGCGCGATGAACGCCACCAGGATCCCGGCGTTGATGAGGTTCTTGCCCGGCAGCACCAGCGGCGCGGACTTCATCTTCCCCGAGAGCTTGAGGTAGGCCACGATCGAGCCGGTGAAGGTGATGGCGCCGATGAACACGCCGATGAACACCTCCGCGTGGTGGATGTCCAGCAGCGAGCCGGTGAGCTCACCGTGCAGTTCGGGCTCGAGGTAACCGTTCCAGCCCACCAGCACCGCGGCCAGGCCCACGAAGGAGTGGAGCAGGGCGATCAGCTCGGGCATCTCGGTCATCTGCACCCGGCGGGCGCGCAGCAGCCCGAGGGTCGCGCCGATCAGCACCGCCACCACCATGAGGACGATCCCGATGGTGGCGGGCTGGTGGTCGATCACCAGCGCGACGGTGGCCAGGAGCGCCAGCGCCATGCCGGCGATGCCGAAGCTCAGGCCCCGACGGGCGGTCTCGTGCTTGGACAGGCCGGCCAGGGACATGATGAACAGCAGCGCGGCGACGAGGTAGGCCGCGTTGGCGGCGGTCACGAGTGACATCTACTCAGGCTCCCTTCGAGAACATGCCGAGCATGCGGCGCGTCACGGCGAAGCCGCCGAAGACGTTGATGGACGCGACGAGGATCGCGATGGTGGCCAGGACCAGGCCGGCGGTGTTGTCGATCCCGATCTGCAGGAGCGCGCCCACGACGATCACACCGGAGATCGCGTTGGTCACCGACATGAGCGGTGTGTGCAGCGCGTGGTGGACGTTGCCGATCACGTAGTAGCCGATCACGATCGCCAGGACGAACACGGTGATGTGGCGCGGGATGTCACCCGGCGCGACGGCCGTGAGCAGGAGTAGCACCGCCATGCCCACGGCGATCAGTCCGAGCCTGGCGCCGGGAGACATCTTCTTCTTCTCCGCGCGCGGCTCGAGCGGAGCGGCAGCCGCCGCCGCGGGGGCGGCGCTGACCTGAACCGGCGGGGGCGGCCACATGACCTCGCCGCCCTTGGCCACGGTCACCCCGCGTTGGACGACGTCGTCCAGATCCAGCGCCCACCGACCGTCCTTCTCCGGGGTGACGAGCTTGGTGAGGTTGACCAGGTTGGTGCCGTACAACTGCGATGCCTGTGCGGGCAGGCGCCCGGCGAGATCGGTGTACCCGATGATCGTCACGCCGTTCTCGGTCACCACGACCTCGTCGGCGACGCTGCCCTCGACGTTGCCGCCCTGGGCGGCGGCCATGTCCACGATGACCGAGCCGCGCTTCATCGACGCCACATCCGCGGCGGTGAGCAGGCGCGGGGCCGCCCGGCCCGGGATCAGCGCGGTGGTGATGACAATGTCCACGTCGGCCGCCTGGGCCGAGTACAGGGCCGCGGCGGCGCGGTCGTAGGCCTCGCTGGTGGCCTTGGCGTAGCCGTCCGTGGAGACGACCTTCTCCTCGTCCGGGACCTCGACGGGCAGGTATTCGCCGCCGATCGACCCCACCTGGTCGGCCACCTCGGGCCGCGGATCGGTGGCGCGGACGATCGCCCCGAGGCTGCTGGCCGCACCGATCGCCGCCAGACCGGCGACCCCAGCCCCGGCCACCAGCACCTTGGCCGGCGGGACCTTGCCCGCCGCGGTGACCTGTCCGGTGAAGAACCGGCCGAAGTGGTGGGCGGCCTCGATCACGGCGCGGTAGCCGGCGATGTTGGCCATGGAGCTGAGCACGTCCATCGACTGGGCCCGGGAGATCCGCGGGACCGCGTCCATCGCCAGTGCGGTGACCCCGCGCTCGGCCAGGACGGACAGCAACCGCTCGTTCTGGGCGGGCGCCAGGAGTCCCACGAGGGTCGCACCGGACCGCATCCGGGCCACCTCGGACTCCGTGGGCACCGCGACCTTCAACACGACGTCGCTCGACCAGGCCTCGTCACCCTCCACCAGGTCGGCACCCGACTCGGCGTAGGCCGCGTCCGAGAATTCGGCGCGCGTTCCCGCCCCGTTCTCCACCACGACCCGGTAGCCCAGGCCGATCAACTTCGCGACGGTCGCCGGGGTGGCGGCCACCCGCCTCTCCGCGGGATCGGACTCGGCGACCACGCCGATCACCGAGGGGGCGTCCGCGGTGTCCCGGATGTCGGTCTCCGGGGTCATATCGGGGATCTCTTCGAGGCTCGAGGCCATGTGGGGGTTCCTTCGACAGCGTTGTGGAGAGCCGACGCGCGTGCACCGACCCAGACAATGTCCGTTCATTACATCGTGTTCGGGACCCGGGGTGGGATCGTCCGCTGATCGCGTCGGGCACCGATGGGGATCCGAGCTGTGGGATGCGGGCTCACGGGTGGCGCGGGCGAGAGGGTGATCTCTGCTCCGTCCACCATGAGGACGTTGCTCTCCGGTCCGTCGGCATGGTGGCGCCGACCTCCGGGAGAACTTCCGCGTGAGCCTACGTCACGCCGATTATTGAACCCGATTCAGGTGACGTGTGCAACGCCCGCGCCCCACTCCCCGGCCCGAAATGCGAAGAGCCGGCCTCTCGGCCGGCTCACGGGTGCACCCTCGGCTGCACTCGGCTGGTGGGCGAAGGGGGACTTGAACCCCCACGTCCCGAAGGACACTGGCACCTGAAGCCAGCGCGTCTGCCATTCCGCCACTCGCCCGAGTAACGCCCGAATACGTTAACACGCGCCACACCGGCCGTACCAATCCGCTGGTGGAGCCTCACCCCGCGACCTCCGGGGATGCGGGACACGTGCTTCGGGCCGCCCCCGCCTCTATGATCGACCGGATGCCGCCGACACGCGCGGCGGCCGGACGTCCGGACACGTACCAGGGAAGAGGAGGCGCTCGTGGGAATCGTCGGCAAGTTCGAACGCACACTCCAGGGCGCGGTCGGGGACGCCTTCGCCCGTCTCTTCGGCGGCAAGGTGGTGGCGGCCGAGGTGGAGGCGCAGCTGCGGAAGCAGTCCGAGGCCTCTCTCAAGGTGGTCGACGGTCACCTGCTGGTCTCCAACAGCTACACCATCACCCTCGCCCGGTCGGACTACGCGTCCTTCACGGAGGACGAGGCCCTGGCCGTCAAGACCTTCTCCCGCCATCTCTCGGACCACATCGCGGAGCAGGGCTGGGAAACCTACGGCCCGGTCACCGTCACCTTCGTCGAACGCGACGACCTGCACACCGGGCAGATGCGGATCAACGGGGTCGTGGACCCCGACGCCGTCCCGTTCCACATCTCGGCCGCCGCGCCGGCACCGGCACCGGGCCATCCGGCTCCGTCGTCGCCGTCCCCCGCGTCGCCGGGCGCCAGTCAGGAGAAGAACCCCATGCAGGCACCCGCCTCCAACTACCCCGTCGCCACCCGGTCCGGGTCCGCAGGCCAGAACACCGGCTGGGGTGGCCCGTCCGACGCCCCGACGCAGATCACCCAGGGTCGGGCCTCGCTCACGGTGACACTGCACCTCGAGGACGGATCCGGGCGCACCTTCCGCCTCCAGCGCGGCTCCAACCTGCTCGGCCGCGGCCAGGACGCGGCCTTCCGCCTCCCTGACACCGGGGTGTCCCGGCAGCACGCGGACATCCGGTTCGACGGCCGCGAGGCGGTCCTGACCGACCTGGGCTCCACCAACGGGACCACGGTCAACGAGGGCCCCGTTCAGGACTGGCAGCTGGCGGACGGCGACGTGATCCGCGTCGGACACTCGGAGATAACCGTCCGGTTCGACTAGCCTCGACAGGCATGGACCCCCGGGAACCTCCGGGGGCGATCACACGTTGCCCGAGGTGACCTGACCGGAGAGGGGAGGACCGAACTCGTGCAGGGACTCGTCCTACAACTCTCGCGTGGCCTCCTCCTGGTGCTGTTGTGGCTGTTCATCTACCTCGTCCTGCGGGCGCTGAAGACCGACGTCTTCGGCAACGTCGGGATGCGGTCGGGCGGCCAGGGTGAGCGCCGGGGCGGCTTCCTCGGCCGCGGCACCAAGGCGATCCGCCACCTCGTCGTCACCCAGGGCGCCCTCGCCGGGACCCGCATCACGCTGTCCGAACAGCCGGTCCTGCTCGGCCGGGCCGACTCGTGCACCCTGGTGATCGACGACGACTACGCATCCAACCAACACGCCAGGCTGTCGCCCCACGGGCCGGACTGGTTCCTGGAGGACCTCGGTTCGACCAACGGCACCTATCTGGACAGGACGCGGGTGACGACCCCGGTCAAGGTGGCCGCCGGCACGCCGATCCGGATCGGCAAGACCGTGATCGAGCTGCGCGCGTGACCCCCGCGCTCAGTTACGCCGCCCGCTCCCACACGGGGATGGTGCGGGACAACAACGAGGACTCCGCGTACGCCGCGCCCCGGGTCCTCGTGCTGGCCGACGGCATGGGTGGCCACGCCGCGGGCGAGTTGGCCAGCCAGATCATGGTCGCGACCCTGGCCAAGCTCGACGAGGACCAACCGGGGTCGGACCTCGCCGGCGCGCTCAGCCGGGCAATGCACGAGGGCAACCAGGCGATCGCCGCGCACGTCGAGGCGCATCCCGAGGCCGAGGGCATGGGCTGCACCCTCACCGCCCTGCTCTTCGACGGCCGGCGCATGGGACTGCTCCACGTCGGCGACTCGCGCGCCTACCTGCTCCGCGACGACGTCCTCACGCAGATCACCAAGGACGACACCTTCGTCCAGTCGCTCGTCGACCGCGGCGAGCTCACCGCCGAGGAAGCGCACGTGCACCCGCGGCGCTCGCTCATCCTCAAGGCGCTCACCGGAGATCCCGTCGAGCCCACCACCGCCGTCCGGGAGGCACGGGTCGGCGACCGCTACCTGCTGTGCTCGGACGGCCTGTCCGACCCGGTGAGCGCCGAGACCATCGCCGAGACCCTCGGGACCGGGTCCGCCGACGCCGCCGCCGAGCGGCTCGTCCAGCTCGCGCTGCGGTCCGGTGGCCCCGACAACGTCACGGTCGTGGTGGCGGACGTCGTGGACTCCCCCCGCGGCGGCACGGTCGTG
>NZ_JAALEF010000067.1:0-7912 GCF_014145245.1 Dietzia sp. B44
GGTGGCCCGCTCGAGGTGGCGAACCGCCTCGACCCGGCCCCCGTCCCACAACGGTGCGGCGGCGCCGCGAGCGACCAGCCGGCATCCATCGGTCGTCTCCTCCACCACGAGCGCCCACCCGAGGCGCAGCGCCGCGGGCAACTCGTCGGCGAGCATCTGGTCAGCGCCGGCCCCCGCCCCTGCCACCGCGTCGATGAGCTCGAGCTCGCGGTGCGCGTCGAGGATCCCGCCGAACGGCCGAAGTGAATCCACCATGACCCCGTCGAGTTGTTCGGCCGCGGTGATCAGGGTGTCGGGGAAGGTCCCGTTGGGAACGTTCACCACGATGTCGTCCACGGCCACCCCGTCGAACCGGTCCACAACGTCGAGGCTGATGATGTCCGCGCCGGCCGTCCCCAGGGCGACCGCGAGGGAGCCGAGGCTGCCCGGTCGATCGGGGAGCAGGACGCGGAGCAGATATGACATGGCGCCCATTGTGCCGCACTCTGATGGCCTGACTAGGCTGGGCCGGTACCGACACGCCACGCCGAAGGGACTACACACGTGACCTCGATCTCACGCGGGGACGTCGCGCATCTGGCCAGGCTCTCCCGCCTGGAACTGAGCGACTCCGAGCTGGATTCGTTCGCGAGACAGCTCACCGACATCCTCGACCACGTGCAGGCCGTGTCCGAGGTCGCAGCGGACGACGTCCCGGCGATGAGCCATCCCACCGCGATCTCCAACGTGTACCGCACCGACGTGGTCACCCCCGGTCTGACCCCCGACCAGGCGCTCGACCAGGCCCCGGCCGCGGACCAGCAGCGCTTCGAGGTCCCGCAGATCCTGGGGGAGGAGGCATGAGTTCGCTCACCACCGCCACCGCAGCTGAACTGGCCGGCCGGATCGCCGCGCGGGAGGTGTCCTCGGAGGAGGTCACCCGGGCACACCTCGACCGGATCTCGGAGGTCGACGGGGAGATCAACGCCTTCCTGCACGTGGGAGCCGACGAGGCACTCGAGGCCGCGCGCACCGTCGACGCCCGTCTCGCGGCCGGAGAGGAACTCGGCCCGCTTGCGGGGGTCCCGGTCGCCCTCAAGGACGTGTTCACCACCACCGACGCACCCACCACGTGCGGGTCGAGGATGCTCGAGGGCTACCGCTCCCCGTACGACGCCACGGTCACCGCGAGGCTCCGGGAGGCGGGCATCCCGATCCTGGGCAAGACGAACATGGACGAGTTCGCCATGGGGTCCTCGACCGAGAACTCGGCGTACGGCCCGACCCGCAACCCGTGGGATCCCAGCCGCACCCCGGGCGGGTCCGGCGGTGGCTCCGCCGCTGCCCTGGCGTCCCACCAGGCCCCGATCGCCATCGGCACCGACACCGGCGGGTCCATCCGCCAGCCTGCCGCCCTCACCGCCACGGTGGGCGTGAAGCCCACCTACGGCACCGTGTCCCGATACGGTCTCGTGGCCTGTGCCTCGTCACTCGACCAGGGTGGACCGTGTGGTCGTACGGTCGAGGACACCGCCCTCCTGCACCAGGTGATCGCCGGACACGACCCCCGCGATTCCACCAGTCTCGACGTGGCGGTCCCGGACGTGGTCCGGGCGGCGCGCGAGGGAGCGCGAGGAGATCTGTCCGGTGTGCGCGTGGGCGTCGTCTCCGAGTTCGCGGGGGAGGGGTACCAGCCGGGGGTCGAGGCGTCGTTCCGTGCCTCGGTGGACACCCTGCGGGAGCTGGGTGCGGAGGTGGTCGAGGTCTCGTGCCCGCACTTCCGTTATGCACTGCCCGCCTACTACCTGATCCTGCCGTCCGAGGTGTCCAGCAACCTGGCCCGGTTCGACGCCATGCGGTACGGACTGCGGGTCGGCGAGGGGTCCGCGGACCAGGTCATGGCGGCGAGCCGCGAAGCCGGGTTCGGTCCCGAGGTCAAGCGCCGCATCATGCTCGGCACCTACGCCCTCTCCGCCGGCTACTACGACGCCTTCTACGGCCAGGCACAGAAGGTGCGCACGCTCATCGCGCGCGACTTCGACGCCGCGTACGAGAAGGTTGACGTTCTGGTCTCGCCCACCACTCCGACGACCGCGTTCCCGCTGGGCGCCAAGGTCGAGGACCCGGTGGCCATGTACCAGTTCGACCTCTGCACCCTCCCGCTCAACCTCGCCGGGCACTGCGGCATGTCCGTTCCGTCCGGTCTCGTCGACGGGCTTCCGGCGGGCCTCCAGATCATGGCCCCCGCGCTGGCCGACGACCGCCTGTACCGGGTGGGGGCCGCCTTCGAGGCGGCGAGAGGCCCGATCGCGTGACCACGGTCCCCGAGAGGGACGCATGGAAGGCCCTGGCGGCGCTCGTCATCGGGTTCTTCATGATCCTGGTGGATCAGACGATCGTCGCGGTCGCCACCGACGCCTTCGTCACGCAACTCGGAGCGTCGACCAACCAGGTGATCTGGGTGACCAGCGCCTACCTACTGGCCTACGTCGTACCGCTGCTGTTCACCGGTCGTCTGGGTGACCAGATCGGTCCCCGCGCGGTCTCGATCGCCGGACTGGTCCTGTTCACTGGTGCATCACTGTGGTGTGGTCTCGCGGGCAGTATCGAGACGCTCATCGTCGCGCGTGTGTTCCAGGGACTCGGTGCCGCGCTGCTCACCCCGCAGTCGCTCAGCGTGATCACCAGGGTCTTCGCGCCTGGACGTCGCGGGGCGGCCATGGGGATCTGGGGCGCGGTCGCGGGCATCGCCTCGGTCGTCGGACCCGTCCTGGGTGGTGTCCTCATCGACGCGTTCGACTGGCGCGCGATCTTCTTCGTCAACATCCCCTTCGGCGTCCTGGCCGTGGTCCTGGTCTGGCGGTGGGTCCCCAGGCTCGAGACCCGCTCGCACTCCTACGACATCCCGGGCATCGTCCTGTCGGCCGTGGGCATGTTCCTCCTGGTGTACGGCATCCAACAGGGCGAGTCCCACGGCTGGGGCGGGACCACCCTCGCGCTCATCATCGCGGGGACGGCGGGACTGGCGACGTTCGTCTGGTGGCAGTCGCGCGTGCGCACGGAGCCACTGGTACCTCTACGCCTGTTCCGGGACCGAAATTTCTCGATCGGCACGTTCGGAGTCTCCACCATCGGCTTCGTCACCGCCGGCACCATGGTCCCGCTGATGTTCTACCTCCAGGGCGTCAAGGACCTCAGCCCCACGCGCGCCGGTCTGATGCTGCTGCCGATGGCGTTGATCGCGGGTGTCCTCGCCCCGGTCGTCGGGCGGTGGGCGGACAGGATCGACCCGCGGTTGTTCACGGGGATCGGATACTTCTCCTACGCGATCTCCCTGTTCTGGCTTGCTCTGGTCATGGACTCGCAGACCTCGATCCCCGTGCTGCTCGGACCCATCGCCCTGATGGGGGTGGCCAACGGGTGTGTCTGGGCGCCCACATCATCCACCGCGATGCGACGCCTCGAGCTCGCCTCCGCCGGAGCCGGCTCGGGGGTCTACAACACCACCCGCCAGGTGGGTGCGGTCCTGGGTTCAGCGGCGATCGGTGCGGTGATGCAAGCCCGGCTGGTCGTCCACGGCGACGTAGGGCAGGCCGTGGCGGACGCCATGTACCTCCCCGCCGTGGTGGTCCTGCTCGGAGGGGTGGCGACGATGGCGTTTCGTACCGGTGAACAGTCACCGGAGCCTGGCGCGGTGACCAGGTCCCGGCCCTAGACTGCGGGAGAACCGAGAGGAGTCCGACGTGCGTATTGGCGTGCTGACCGCTGGCGGGGACTGCCCCGGACTCAACGCGGTGATCCGCGCGTTGGTGCGGACCGCCCATTCCGAGTACGACTCACCCGTCCTGGGCTTCCAGGACGGGTGGTCCGGGTTGGTGCACGACCGTGCGGTGCCCCTGTTCGACGACGAGGGGATCGACCGCATCCTGCTGCGCGGGGGCACGATCCTCGGAACTGGCCGGCTCAACCCGGACATCCTCACCGGGAGCCTGCCGGAGATCCGGCGGACCCTGCAGCGCCACTCCCTCGACGCGCTGGTGGCGATCGGTGGCGACGGGACGCTGAAGGCGGCGCGGTGGCTCACGGAGAACGGTGTGCCGGTGGTGGGCGTCCCGAAGACCATCGACAACGACGTGGCGGGAACCGACTACACCTTCGGGTTCGACACCGCGGTCTCGATCGCCTCCGACGCGATCGACCGCCTGCACACGACGGCGGAGTCCCACGAGCGGGTCATGCTGGTGGAGGTGATGGGTCGGCACGCCGGGTGGATCGCCCTCCACGCCGGGCTCGCGTCCGGGGCGCACATGATCGTGATCCCCGAGGTGCCGTTCGACATCGACTACGTGTGCAAGGTCATGAAGCGCCGCTTCCAGATGGGGGAGGCGTACGGGATCTGCGTGGTGGCGGAGGGCGCCACACCCGTCGAGGGCTCGGGGATGACGTTGCGGCAGGGCGGGACCGACCAGTTCGGTCACGAGGTGTTCACCGGTGTCGCGGACCAGATGGCAACGGCGATCGCCTCCCGGATGAACCGCGACGTCCGCACCACGGTGCTGGGGCACATCCAGCGCGGGGGGACCCCCACGGCCTACGACCGTGTCCTGGCCACCCGTTTCGGTGTCCACGCCGCGCATGCGGTGCACCGCGGGGATTTCGGTCAGGTGGTGGCGCTGCGCGGGGAGTCCATCGAGATGGTGCCGGTCGCCGAGGCCGTCGCCGTGCTCAAGACCGTCCCGGAGGACCGCTACCGCGAGGCCGCCTGCCTCTTCGGCTAGATTGTTCCGCATGGAGTTCACCGAGGTCGTGTCACGTTTCGATCCCGTCATGGGCATGGAGGTGCACGTCGAGTTGCACACCGCCACCAAGATGTTCTGCGGGTGCCCGACGGCGTTCGGAGCGGACCCCAACACGCAGGTGTGTCCGGTGTGCATCGGTCTGCCGGGGGCGTTGCCGGTGGTCAACGGGCAGGCCGTCGAATGGGCGATCAAGATCGGGCTGGCCCTCGGCTGTTCGATCGCGCCGTACAGTCGCTTCGCGAGGAAGAACTACTTCTACCCGGACCAGCCGAAGAACTATCAGATCTCGCAGTACGACGAACCGATCGCCCACGACGGTTTCCTCGACGTCCAGCTCGAGGACGGCACCACCTGGCGCGTCGAGGTCGAGCGGGCGCACATGGAGGAGGACACCGGCAAGTCCACCCACGTCGGCTCGGCCACCGGTCGGATCCACGGGGCCACGCATTCGCTGCTCGACTTCAACCGTGCCGGGGTCCCCCTGATCGAGATCGTCTCCAAGCCGATCGTCGGCGCCGGGGAGCGTGCCCCCGAGATCGCCCGCGCGTACGTCTCCGCTCTGCGCGATCTGCTCCGGAGTCTCGACGTCTCCGACGTCCGTATGGACCAGGGGTCGATGCGGTGTGACGCCAACGTCTCACTGATGCCCAAGGGCGCCACCGAGTTCGGCACCCGGACGGAGACCAAGAACGTCAACTCCCTGCGCAGCGTCGAGATCGCCGTGCGTCACGAGATGTGCCGCCAGGCGGACGTCCTGTCCTCAGGTGGGGAGGTCGTGCTGGAGACGCGGCACTTCCACGAGTCCGACGGGACCACCACGGCGGGCAGGCCCAAGGAGTCCGCCGAGGACTACCGGTACTTCCCCGAGCCCGACCTCGCACCGGTCGAGCCGCTGGACGAGCTCATCGAGAAGATCCGTGCCGAGTTGCCCGAGCTGCCGTGGCTGCGCCGCGCACGGGTGCAGGCCGACTGGGGTGTCTCGGACGAGGAGATGCGCGACCTGGTCAACGCCGGAGCGTTGGACCTGATCCTCGCCACCGTCGACGCCGGCGCGCCCCCCACCGAGGCCCGGTCGTGGTGGGTGGCCTACCTCTCGCAGCAGGCCAACAAGCGCGGCGTGGGCCTGCCGGAGCTGGAGATCACCCCCGCCCAGGTGGCGCGGGTCATCGAGCTCGTGGCGGAGGGGACGCTCACCAACAAGCTCGCCCGGCAGGTCGTGGACGCGGTCCTCGACGGTGAGGGTGAGCCGGACCGGGTCGTGGCCGACAAGGGCCTCGAGGTGGTCCGTGACGACTCCGCCCTGCAGAAGGCGGTCGACGACGCCCTCGCCGCGCAGCCGGACATCGCGGAGAAGATCCGCTCCGGAAAGGTCCAGGCCGCCGGCGCGATCGTCGGAGCGGTCATGAAGGCCACCCGCGGGCAGGCCGACCCGGCCAGGGTCAAGGAGCTCGTGATCGCCGCCTGCGGGTGACAGCCCCGGGGGTCCTTGCGAGCCCGGGACGGGGTGTGTTCTTCTGGTGCGCAGGTGCCGAGAGGCACTGTGGGGACGGAAGCGGGTGACGTGGTGGCCGAGCGGGAGTGGAGCACGGGACCGGTGGTCATCACCGGCGCCTCCGGCCAGGTCGGCACCGCGCTTCGGGCGCGACTGGCCGGGCTGCCGAACGAGGTCCGCGCGCTGAGACGAGGCGACGACGTGGCCACGGCGTCGGTCGGAGCGTCCGCGGTGGTGCATCTGGCCGGGGCCCTGTTCCCGAGGCGGCCCGACACCTACCAGTCGGCGAATCTCGACACGGTGCGCGCCACGGTGACCGCACTGAAGGACTCAGGGGTGCGCCGCGTCGTCTTCCTGTCGTACCTGGGGGCGGATGAGACCTCGACCAACCCGTACCTGCGGTACAAGGCCCACGCAGAAGGACTCATCCGCGCGAGTGGGATTCCCGCGGTCGTCTTCCGCGCCGCGCACATCTTCGGCACCCCCGACGCACCCGGGCCCACCGTCACGGAGATGCTCTCCTCGGGGGACGGCCCGTCACCGTCCTCGGGCCGGGGACCCAACGCTATGACTGGATCGCTCGCGATGATGTCGCCGAGGCCCTGCTCCACGCGGCGCTGGACCACGCCACCCCGACCGGTATCTTCGAGCTCGCCGGACCGCAGTCCCTCTCCGTGGACGAGTTCGTCACTCGGGTGAACGGCGCGGACGTGCGGATCCGGCATCTGCCGGCCACCCTCGCACGTCTCCTCGGACGCGTCCTCCCGACGCTCCCGAGCCCCCTGGTCGACGTGATGCTCCGTGACTTCTCTCGTCTCCCGGCGCCGGGGAGACCGCGGCACTGTTCGGCGCCACCCTCCATCGCCTCGACGAGATGTGGCCCGCCGGGTGAGGTGCCCCACCAGACCGCGAGTCAGGTCCGGGCGTCGCCGCCTCCGCCACCGGTCCGGGGCAGGATGACGGCGCGATCGTCGGTGGGGACAGGGGAGCCACCACGCTTGTTGGTCGTCCCTCCGAGCAACACCCCGTCACCGACCGCCGCCAGACCGGTGATCCGTCCGTAGCGCCCCTCGGCCAGGGCCTCGGGCTGGCCCCGTGCCGCCCCACCCGCGAGGGGGAGTGCGTCGGCGCGTTCGCCGTCCGGCAACGCGAGTGCCAGTGAGTCCTCGGCCGCGGCGCACCCTCCCGCCGATCGCTGATCGGGCCAGGTCCAGATGATGCGGTCGGCGCTCCGGATCACCGCGCCGCGGTCGGTGACGGCGGACAGGTAGAGATCGGACCCGTGGGTGCACAGCCCGCTGACCCTGCCCAGGTCGCGGGCGACGACCTCCGGGTCGTCTGCCGTTCCGATCCCCCTGAACCCGGGGAACCGCAGGAGCTCCGAGCCCACCCCCACCGTCAGGACGTCGTCGACGAACGCGAGTCCCCCGGACTCCGCGGGGGCGAGCTCGGCGACCGTCCTGGGCGCGTCCCCGCGGGCGAGCCGCTCGACCCTGGAGGGGCCGTCGCCGACGACGAGGAGGTACACCAGCCGGTCCTGGGCGAAGTCCGGGGAGGGCGCCACCGCCGCCACCCGTCCTCCCCGCGGGTCGACCCGGCCGAAGTCCTCGGGGGGTCCGTCCACCGAGACGATCTTGACGCC
>NZ_JAALEF010000068.1:0-7076 GCF_014145245.1 Dietzia sp. B44
GCTCCTGCCCGTCGCGGTCCTGCTGGGCGCGGGGTACGCGACCCTGCTGGTGGCCGGGCTGGTCGAGGTGGAGTTCCAGTCCGGTCCCCGCGGCCACGCCGGGCTCGTGGCCGTGTTCTACGTCCTGGCCTACCTCGGGATGGGGACGCCGTACGTGCTCGCGGTGCTGTCCCGTCTCGGCGGTCCGGTGCCGTGGATCGCGGCCCTGGCGGTGGTGTGCGTGCTGCTCATCCCGCTCGCGCAGCGACAACTGCGGTAGCCGGCCCGGCTGCCCCGCCCCGGCCCGGCCCGGCTGGGGCATCGAGAAGAGCGTTTCGCGCATTCGCACTCGAGAAACGTGTTCGGAACGCTCTTCTCGACGGGGTGGTGGGCTTCGACGGGGATAGGGGCTTCGACGGGGTGGTGGGGGCCGGGCTCAGCCCGAGTTCCGCAGCGCGGTGGCCAGGCCGTTCATCGTCAGCTGGATACCCGTCCGCACGTCGGGGTCGCGGTCGCCCGCGCGGTAGCGCCGAAGCAGCTCCACCTGCAGCACGTTGAGCGGCTCGAGGTACGGGAACCGGTTCCGGACGGAGCGGGCGAGCGCCGGGTTGTCGTCCAACAGGGTCTCCTGCCCGGTCACGGCCAGCAGCATCTCGCGGGTGAGGTCGAACTCGTCGGAGATCACCCCGTGGATCCTCCTGCCCACCTCGGCGTCCGGGACCAGCTCGGCGTACCGGGCCGCCAGGCCCATGTCGGCCTTGGCCATGACCTGCGCCATGTTGGACAGCGTGGTGCGCAGGAACGGCCAGTCCCGGTAAAGGCGCCGCAGCGTGGCCAACCGTTCCTCGGCGTTCGTGCCCCCGGCGTTCGTACCCCCGGCGGCTGCGCTGGCACCGTCGCCGGCATCCGCGTGACCGGCATCCGCGTGACCGCCGGTCGCACTCCCGCCGGTCGCACTCCCGCCGTCATCGATCCAGCGCTTGAGGGCGCTGCCCACGCCGAACCAGCCGGGAAGCATGACGCGGGACTGCGACCACGACAGCACCCACGGGATGGCGCGGAGATCGTCGACCGTGGAGGTCTGCTTGCGGGAGGTGGGGCGGGAGCCGATGTTGAGCTCGCCGATCTCGCTGAGCGGCGTGGAGGTGGTGAAGTACTCGATGAAACCCGGATCCTCGTGCACCAGTTCGGCGTAGGCCTCGCGGCCGAGGCGGGCGAGCGCGGCCATCACCGCGTAGGCGTGCTCGGCGTCGTCACCCAGGCCCTCGACGTCGAGCAGCGAGACCTCGAGAGTGGCCGCCACCAGTGCCTCGAGATTGCGGCGTGCGCGGACCGGCTCCGAGTACTTGGCGGAGATGATCTCGCCTTGTTCGGTGATCCGCAACGCGCCCTGCACCGCGCCCGGGGGCTGCGCGAGGATCGCGTCGTAGGAGTTGCCGCCGCCCCGTCCCACCGCGCCGCCGCGGCCGTGGAAGAAGCGCAGGTGCACACCCGCACGCGCGGCCGCGTCGACGAGCGCGAGCTCGGCCTCGTAGAGCGACCAGTTGGCGGCGAGGTACCCGCCGTCCTTGTTGGAGTCCGAGTAGCCCAGCATGATCTCGAGCACGTCCTCCTGGAACCGCACCAGAGCGCGGAACTGGGGGAGTGCCAGGGCCGCGTCGAGCATCCGGGCCCCGCCGGCGAGGTCGTCGATGGTCTCCAGCAACGGGATGAGGCGCACGGTCGACCGGGGTTCGTCCGGGCTGCCGGAGAACAGTCCGACCTCCTTGAGGAGAACGGCGGGTTCGAGCAGGTCGGACACCGAGCCGCACATCGACACGATGTAGTGCGGCACCACGTCGGGTCCGAGTCCGGCGACCGCCTCCGCGGCGGCGCGCAGCACGCCCATCTCCTTGTCCGCGAACTCCGAGAGCTCCGCCCGGACGCCGAGCAGCGGTCGATCGTGGGAGAGTTCGCCGAGCAGGAGCTCGACGCGGGCGTCCTCGTCGAGCGCCGCGTAGTCCTCGGACACCCCGGCCAGCGCGAACAGCTCGGTGAGCAGGTCCTCGTGCGACTCCGAGTTCTGGCGCATGTCCAGGGACTGGAGGTGGAACCCGAACGAGTTGAGCGCCCACCGCAGGTCCCGCAGTCGCGGGGCGCGCAGCAGGTCGGACCCCACCGCGGAGAGCCCGGCGTCGATCGTCTCGAGGTCCGCCGCCATCTCCTCCGGGCCGGCGTACGGGGGGTCGTCGTCCAGGCCGATGAGCCGCCCCGCGGACAGCAGCACCGAGCGGGGCAGCGACGACCCGGTCGCGCGGGCGCGCGCGGCGAGCCGACGACGGACCACCCGGACCGCCTGGCGGAACGGCACGTCCTCCCGCGCCGGACTCCCCTCGACCTCGGTGTCCGTGAGGGAGTCGGCCAATGCGGCTATCCCGGAGTCGACCTCGACGATCCGGGCCGACATCGACAACTCACGCTCGAGCAGGCGCAACTGCTCGGCGTAGTGGCCGTGGAGCAACTCGGCCGCCCGGTCGGTGGCGAACCGCACCACCTCGCCGGTGACGTACGGGTTGCCGTCGCGGTCACCCCCGATCCACGAGCCGGGCCGCACGACGGCGCGGCCCCCGCACCCGAGGCGCTCGTCGATCTGGGCGTTGAGCGGAGGGATGACCTCGAGCAGGGTGGCCTCGTAGTACTGGAGCCCGGCCATCACCTCGTCCTCGATGTGGGGACGCTCGTTGCGGATGAGGGCGGTCTGCCACAGCGCGAGGACGAGCCGGCGCAGCTCGAGCTCGAGCTCGGCGAGCTCCGCCTCCGTCACGGGGTCCTGCTCCACCGAGCGCAGGCCGTCGCGACGGCCCATGAGGACGTGCACCCGGCGGGTGGCCTCGAACACCATCCGACGCCGGGTCTCCGTGGGGTGCGCGGTGAGGACCGGGGACACGCGGGCGGTCGCACGCACGGCCGCCAGTCGATCGTCGCCGTCCCCCTCCAGCAGGTCCGCCAACCGGGTCCACGTGACCTCCAGGTCACCGTCGGGCGGCGCCTCCCCGGCAGCCCGGTGCATCCGCCTGCGGCGCTCCTGGTGCAGGTCCTCCGCCACGTTGGCCAGCAGCGCGAACAGGGAGAACGCACGGATGACCGGAATGGCGTCGGCGGCGCTGATGTCCTTGAACAGGGCCGACACCTCGTCCCTGTCGGCCTCCGAGCGCCGGACCGCGAACGCCGTGCGGCGGGCCGTCTCGACGAGATCGAACACCCGGTCACCGGCGTGCTCACGGATCGTCTCACCGAGCAGGGAACCGAGGAACCGGACGTCGTCCCGCAGCGGGGCCACCGCCCGGGCGAGGGGATCGGTCCCCGAGTCGGTCGCGGGGTGATCCTGTGGGGTGTCAGCCATGGCCGCCAGGGTAGGCGGAGCATGTGACAGGCGGGTGAAACGTGGGATCGCGGGGGACCGGACGCCCGGCGGGCCGAACGGAGGTGGACCCCGGCCACGGAACAGGACGACACGGGGGACATCCCTGATGTACCGCGGCCCCGCGAGGCGCACACTGGAGGCATGACACAGCAGCCCGGATCCCCGCAGTACGGCGACCCCCGGTTCGGAGACCAGCCCGTGGCCGGGCCCGACGACCGCACCCCCGCCGCCCTCGCGCACGCGTCCAGCCTCATCGCCATGGCGCTGTCCGCCGGGTGGCTCTCCTTCGTGGGGCCACTCGTGATGTGGTTGATCTACAAGGACCGCAGCCCGTTCGTCCGACAGGCCGCCGCGGGGTCGTTCAACTTCAACGTCGGCCTGTGGATCATGAGCATCGTCGGGTGGATCTTCATCATCACCGTGATCGGCATCCCGATCGGCCTGGTGCTGTTGGCGGTCTCCTTCGTCCTCCAGATCGTCGGCCACCTGATCGGTACGGTGCGGGCCACCCGCGGCCGGATGATCAACTACCCGTTCCAGTTGCGCATCCTGAGCTGACGCCGCCGCTGCTCAGACCCCGGTCGGCTGCCGACCGTGGAGACTGTACTGCTCGAGCACCGAGTCGCGTAGCGCGCTGGTCAGCGGCCGGAACTCGTCGTCGTCGTCCCCTCCCACCAACGCGGCGCCGCCGCGCACGTAGACCTCACCGGGCCCGGTCCACGACTGCCGGCGCAGGTCGGGCTTGGCGATCTTCCGGGTCGCGGTGACCGGCATCGTCTCCATGATCCGCACGAAGCGCGGTGCCCACTTGGTCCCCATGTCGGGTTGGGTCCGGCAGAACTCGGAGAACGCGGCCGGGTCGAACGCCACGCCCGGCTCGAGCTGGATGGCCGCCATGACCTGGTCGCCCGTGCGGGGATCCGGCACGGGGTAGACGGCCACCACCAGGACGCCGGGGAAGCGGTCGAGGATCCGCTCGACCGGGCCGGCGGAGAAGTTCTCGCTGTCCACGCGGATCTTGTCCCCGGAGCGGCCGGCGAAGTAGAAGAACCCGTCGGCGTCCCGGTAGCCGAGGTCGCCGGAGTGGTAGACCTCGCCGATGTTGCGCTCGGCGGTGGCCTCCGGGTTGCGGTAGTACCCCTCGAACATGGCGGCGCCGGTGAGGTTGCAGATCTCCCCGATCGCCTCGTCGGCGTTGGCCAGGCCCCCGTCGGCGTCGAACTCGGCACGCGGGCACTCGCGGCCGTCCTCGTCGAGGATCGCGACGTCCATGTAGGCGCCCGCGACGCCGAGCGCGTCCGGCGGGGTGTCGGAAGTGCGGCCGATCACGACCCCGCCCTCGCTGGAGCCGTACGACTCACCCGGTTCGACGCCGAAGCGGCGGGCGAACTCGGCGCGGTCGTGGCTCGAGGCCTCGGTCCCGAAGACGGTTCGCAGGCGGGTCCGCTTCTCCTCGGGATGCTCGGGCTGGGCGAGGATGTAGGAGAGCGAGCGGCCCACGTAGTTGACGTAGGTGGCGCCGAAACGCAGCACGTCGGGCAGGAATCCCGAGGCGGAGAATCTCCGACGCATCGCGAACGTGCACCCGACGAACGCGGCGGGGGCGAACGCGGCGAACATCGCGTTGCCGTGGAACATCGGCATCGCGCTGTAGGCGACGTCGTCCCTCACCAGGTTGCGGTAGTTGATCGTGCCGAGCATCGCGAGCCGACCGGTCGAGCACATGACCGCCTTGGGCGCACCCGTGGAGCCCGAGGTGAACAGCAGCGCGAGCAGGGTGTGGGGGTCACGGGCGGCGTCGTGGAGTCTGGGCTCCGTCCCGGCGTGCGCGGCCAGCAGGTCCTGCTACCCGGCCGAGTCCACGTCGTGCACGGCCACGACCCCTCCAGTCTCGTCGGCCAGGGTGAGGCCGTCGAGCAACCCGGCACCGTGGGCGTCGGTGACGATCACGTCGCAGTCCACCCCGCGGATGTCCGAGGCCAGCTCGGCGCCCCGGCGGGTGGGGTTGACGCCGATGATCGTCACACCCGCCATGGAGGCCCCGGACAGGAGGAACAGATACTCGGGGACGTTCTCCAGCAGGATGCCGACGTGCAGGTGGCGGAAACGCTCGGGACGGCCCGCGTACGCATCGGCGTGCGTGACGGACCAGTCGGCCATGATCGCGGCGCGGACCGCGCTCTCCGCCACGAACTCCCGCCACGTCCAGCTCGAGTCCTCGAAGAGGAGACCGGGATGGTCGTCGGTCGAGCGTTCGAGGAGGATGTCGCCGAAGGTCTCGTGTCGCATCTCGTGGCCGGGGTTGAACTGGGGCGTGGTCATGAAGTTAAGTTAGCGCATTAGATCTGATCCATCCGGCGATGCGGAGTGCGATTCCCGGCGCGTGCGGACGCCACTCGCGCGACGATGGACACCCATCCCCCGCCCGGCAGGACCCCGCCCCGTGACCTCCCCCTCAGCGCACGCCTCCCGCCCACCGTGGGGCACCCGCATGCTCGGGCTCGAGCGGGAGGAACCCCCGCGACGGAAGCAACGGGTCCAGCGGGTGCTCACGCGGATGCTGGTGGTCACGCACGGGCTCGGGGTGGTGGGGGTCTGGATCGTGATCGGCCTGCTGCTGCCCCTCGAGCAGGTCATCTCCGGGCGGTTCAGCCCGGCGGCCCTGGTGGTGACCCCGGTGACCGCCCTCGTCGGGATCGCCCTCGGGTCGTGGTGGCTCCTCAAGGTGGTGGCCGGCTGGATGAGGTGGGCCGAGGAGAGCCGGCCACCGACCGCCGCCGAACAGGCGCGGTGCCTGTCGGCGCCGCTCGGGATCACCCTGCGGACCGGGGCGCTCTGGGCGGCCGGCGGCACTGTCGTCGCGGTGGCGTTCGCGGTCGAGGACGTCCGGTCCCTCTGGGTCGTCGCGGGCGCGATCGTGGTGATCGGGTCCCTGAGCTGTGGATCGGCCTACATCGTCGCCGAGATCGCGCTGCGCCCCCTCGCCGCGCTCGCGCTGGAGGCCGGTCCGACACTGCACTCCCCGGTCATCGGCGTGCGTGGGCGGTTGCAGGCCTTCTGGGTGGTGAGCTCCGGGCTCCCCCTCATCGGACTCGTGCTGCTCAGCGCCTACGCCGCCGCGAACAACCAGTTCCCCGTCTCACGGCTCGTGACCATCGTCGGGATCCTCGGCCTCGGGGCCCTCGCGGCCGGGTTCGCCGCGACCTGGTTGCTCGTGTCCGCCCTGCTCGCCCCGGTGTACTCCGTCCGCTGGGCCATGGAGGACCTCGCCGGCGGGGACCTCGACGCGCGCGTCGAGGTGTTCGACGGGACCGAACTCGGGCAGTTGCAGCGGGGGTTCAACCGGATGGCGGAGATGATCCGCGAGCGTCAGCGTCTGCGCGAGCTGTTCGTCCGCCATGTGGGTAGCCAGGTCGCGAAGGCCGCAGAGATCCAGGAGCCCCACCTCGGCGGCGACGCCACGTACGTCGGCGTGCTGTTCGTCGACCTCATCGGCTCCACCCGGCTCGCCTCCACCCGCCCCGCCCGGGAGGTCGTCGAGACCCTCAACGCGTTCTTCGAGGTGGTCGTGGACCGGGTCGAATCCCACGGCGGCCTGCTCGACAAGTTCCAGGGCGACGCCGCGCTGGCCGTGTTCGGGGCCCCCGCGCCCATCGCCGACCCCGCGACGGCGGTCCTCGCCTCGGCCCGGGAC
>NZ_JAALEF010000069.1:0-4547 GCF_014145245.1 Dietzia sp. B44
CAGCCGGTCGTCGGCGGCGAGCCGGTCGACGAGGTCGGGCTCGCGGCCCTCCTCCCGCATCGCCAGCGCCACCGCGACCGCGTTCTCCTTGATCGCCTCGTGCGCGACCTCACGACCGACCCCCGCCCGCACGGCCGCCATGAGGACCTTGGTGGTGGCCAGGAACGGCAGGTACCGCTGTAGCTCCTTGTCGATCACCGCAGGGTAGGCGCCGAACTCGTCGAGGACCGTCAGGAACGTCTCGAACATCCCGTCCAGCGCGAAGAACGCATCCGGCAGCGCGACGCGGCGCACCACCGAACAGAAGACGTCGCCCTCGTTCCACTGCGCGCCCGCCAGCTCGGCGGCCATGGAGCCGTACCCGCGCAGCACGACCTGCAGACCGTTCACGCGCTCGCAGGAGCGGGTGTTCATCTTGTGCGGCATGGCCGAGGACCCGACCTGACCGGGCTGGAAGCCCTCGGTGACCAGCTCGTGCCCGGCCATGAGCCGGATCGTGTGGGCCAGCGAGGACGGACCGGCTCCCAGCTGGACCAGCGCGGAGACGACCTCGTGGTCGAGGGACCGCGGGTACACCTGGCCGACCGAGTCCAGGGTCCGGGAGAAGCCCAGGTGCCCGGCGATGCGGCTCTCGAGCTCCGACATCTTCCCGGCGTCGCCCCCGAGCAGGTCGAGCATGTCCTGCGCGGTGCCCATCGGGCCCTTGATACCGCGCAGGGGGTACCGCTCCATCAGTGAGTCGACCCGCTCGAGCGCCAACAGCAGCTCATCGGCCGCGGAGGCGAAGCGCTTGCCCAGGGTGGTGGCCTGCGCGGCGACGTTGTGGCTGCGGCCGGCCATCACCTGGTCGCGGTGCGCCACCGCGTGCTCGGCCAACCGGCGAACCGCTGCCACCCCGCGGTCGCGGACCAACTCAAGGGAGCGGATCACCTGGAGCTGCTCGACGTTCTCGGTGAGGTCCCGGCTCGTCATTCCCTTGTGGATCTGCTCGTGTCCGGCGAGGGCGTTGAACTCCTCGATCCGGGCCTTGACATCGTGCCGGGTCACCCGCTCGCGCTCGGCGATCGACGCCAGGTCCACGCGATCGATCACGGCCTCGTAGGCCTCGATCACACCGTCGGGAACGGTGACTCCCAGATCACGCTGAGCGCGCAGGACGGCGATCCACAGCTGCCGCTCGAGCACGATCTTGTGCTCGGCGGACCACAGAGTGGCCAGGTCGGCGCTCGCGTAGCGCGAGGCGAGGACGTTGGAGATCCGGGGCTTGGTGGCCCGGGCGGGTACGGCGTTCTGGGCGGTCACGCCCCCAGTATCGCAGCCCGGTCAGGAGATCATCGAGCCGCCGGTGGACCCGGCGAGGATCTCGCGCGCGTTGAGGTAGACCTGATCCACCGTCAGCGGCGCCTCGAGCAACAGCCACGGGCGGGTGATGTAGACGATGGTGGTGATGATCTCGGCGGAACCCATGCGCCGACGTTAACCCGTGGGCGGCTGACGCGGGACCAGTACGGCCTCCAGTCGGTCCATCGCCTCGGCGATCTCGGCGGTGTCCCCGGCGAAGCTCAGGCGCACCGTGTGCCGACCATCGACGGTGTCGAAGTCGACGCCGGGTGTCAGCGCGACCCCCGTGCGTTCGAGGATCTCCGCGCACCACGCCACCGAGTCGTCGGTCCATTGCGAGACGTCGAAGTAGGTGTAGAAGGCTCCGTCGGGAGGTGCGGTCTCCCCCACCCCGAGTCCGGCGAGTCGGCGCAGCACGAGCTCGCGGTTCCGGGCGTACCGCTCCACGTGTGAGTCGAGCTCGCCTGCCGAGGCCTCGGTGAACGCGGCGACGGCGGCGAACTGGGCGTGCGCGGGCGGGCAGATGGTGAGGTTGCCGATGAGCCGGTCCACGGGGGCGCCCAGGTACCGCGGCAGCAGCATCCACCCGATCCGCCAGCCGGTCATGGAGAAGTATTTGGACACCGAGCCCATCACCACGGACTCGCGGCTCGTCCGCCATGCGCTCGCGCACTCCCGGCCGTAGGTGACGCCGTGGTAGATCTCGTCGCTGACCAGCAACGTGCCGTTGGCCTCGCACCAGCGCGCGAGGGCGGCGAGCTCGGCGGCGTCGATGATCGTCCCGGTCGGGTTGGCGGGACTGGCCACGATGAGGCCGGCGGGTGGGTGGCCCAGCTCCACCGTGACCGCCTCGAGCTGCGCGACCGTGGGTTGGTACCGGGTCCCGGGGCCGCAGGCGATCTCGTGGACGCGGCAGCCCAGGGCCTGGAGGGTGTTGCGGTAGGCGGGGTACCCGGGGCGGGCCATGACGACGGTGTCCCCGGGATCGAACGCGGCCAGGAAGAGCACCGTGAATCCGCCGGACGACCCGGTGGTGACGACGACGTCGTCGGCGGTCACCTCGACACCGTCCACCCGCCGGTGGTGGTCCGCGATCGCCTCCCGGAGCGGTCGGATTCCGATCGCCTCGGTGTAGCCGAGGATCTCGCCGTCCACCGCGCGCCGTGCGGCCTCCAGCACCGGCCCGGGCGCCGGGGTCGAGGGCTGCCCGGCACACAGGGAGATCACGTCGCCGTGGGTCTCCTGACGCCGCGCCGCCGCGGCCAGGACACTCATGACGTGGAACGGCTCGACGGCCGACCTGAGAGAGGGGGTACGCGCGACGCTCATGCCCCCGACGCTATCGCCCCCGTCAGGAGGTCAGTCCGAACACCCACACCAGGAGGGTCATGGTGACGAGCGTGATGAGCACGATCCCCACGAGGTTGAGCCACACCCCGCCGCGGATCATCTGGCCGAACGTCACGTATCCGGATCCGTACGCGATGGCGTTGGGCGGGGTCGCCACCGGCAGCATGAACGCGCAGGTGGCGGCCAGGGCGACCGGGACCGCCAGCAGCATCGGGTCGAGCCCGAGACCCAGCGCCACCCCACCCGCGACCGGCAGGAACGTCGCAGCGGTCGCGGTGTTGCTGGTCAGTTCGGTCAGGATGAGGACCCCGCCGGCGGCGACGACGACCAACAGGACGACCGGCAGGCCACCGAGGGCGGCGGACTTCTCACCGATCCAGTCGGTGAGCCCGGACCCGGAGAACTGGGCCGACAGCGCCAGCCCGCCGCCGAAGAGCAGGAGCACCCCCCAGGGCAGGGCGAGCGCGGCCTCCCACGTCAACAGGCGAACGCCACGCGCGGTGCCGGCGGGAAGCAGGAACAGCACGAGTCCGGCGATCAACGCGATCCCCGCGTCGGAGACGGGCGGGTCCTCCCACACCAACGGCACGGTCACCCACGCGACGGCGGCGGCGGCGAACACGGCCAGGACGCGTTTCTCGCCCGACGAGATGGGGCCGAGGCTGCGCAGCTCGTCGTCGAACAGTTGCCGCCCCCCGGGGATCCGCTCCACCTCCGGCTTGAACAGCACCTTGGTGAGCAGGAACCAGGCGACCAGGAGCATCACGATCGACAGTGGGAGACCCACCATCATCCACCGGCCGAAACCCAGGATGATGCCGTGCTCGCTCTCGAGGTAGCCGGCGAGCAGGGTGTTGGGCGGGGTTCCGATGATCGTCGCCAGCGATCCGATCGACGCGGCGTAAGCGATGCCCAACATGAGGGCGGTCCCGAAGTTCGACCGGATGACGGCCTTCTTGACCTCGTCGGACGTCGGGTCCGACGAGGAGTCCATCCGGGGCATCGACCCCTCGGGGTCGTCCTCCTGCCCTCCGGACCCGTTCCCGCCCAGTTCGGAGGCGAGCATGAGGACGGAGACGCCGATCGGCAGCATCATCACGGCCGTGGCGGTGTTGGACACCCACATGCTCAGGAAGCCGGTCGCGATCATGAACCCGGCGATGACCCGTGTCGAGCGGGTGCCCATCGCCCGGACCGTCAGCAGGGCGATCCGTCGGTGCAGGTTCCACCTCTGCATGGCGATCGCGATGAGGAATCCGCCCATGAACAGGAAGATGATGTTGTTGCCGTACTGGGCGCCGACGTCGTCGACCGAGATGTCCTGACCCAGCACCGGGAACGCGATGAGCGGCACCAGCGCCGTGGCGGGGATGGGGATGCACTCGGTCATCCACCAGATCCCCAGCAGCACCGCCACGGCAGCGGTCAGTCGCGCGTTGTGCTCCAGGTCCCCCGGCATGACCGTGTAGACCAGCACCGCGGCCGCGACCCCGGCGACGGTCCCGATCACACTGCGGACGAACTCGCCGCGGGGCACGGCGCCGTCGCGCTCACCGGGCGACTTCTGCTCGATCTCCGCGCCGCGGTCCGGGTCCGGGTCCAGGCCGCTCAGGTGGGGGGCCATGACCATCCTCCGGCCCCTCGGCCGATCACGGTCGCCGGTTGCCATCGCCTTCTCCGTCGCGCGCCACGCGTCCCGGAGCGGCCCCCCGGGACATTCGTGTACTCACCGTAAACGCGATCTCGGTCGGGGTCAGCCGATCAGCCCCCGAGCGACCCCAGCGGCGCCGAACCGAGCGCCCCCGAGCCCATCGAGAGCGACCCGTCGGGGGCCACCTCGAGGCCGAACACGGCGA
>NZ_JAALEF010000070.1:0-2755 GCF_014145245.1 Dietzia sp. B44
GGCCTCGTCGTCGGCGTCCGGGTCGCCCCCGTCGTCGTCGAGCTCCACCCAGCCCCGCAGCGACGCGACGGCCGGGCACCGCCGGTCGGCCAGCGCGGCGTGGAGTTCCACGTCGGGGTTCAGGCCGGGTTGGACCAGTCGGAACACCTTGACCATGAGGTCGTCGCCGAACACCAGGGACGAGTTGGACTGCTCGCCCTCGAGCAGCCTGCCCCGGGCGGGCTCCGGGGCGGGAGCGCCCGGGACCAGGCGGAACCGCAGCCCTCCCACCTCGTCCTGCCCGGAGAGGTGCGACACCAGCGACTCGGTCCCGCGCGGATCACGCAGTCCGTCGTAGACCACCGGTGAGGCGCCGTCGGGGGTCAGGGGGAGCGTCCGGCGGTCGTCCGGCAGGGTCCGCGCGGTGGCCAGTGGGACCTGATAGCGTTGTGGTCGCCCGTCCACCTCCACGTCCACCAGCAGGTGCTCCACCAGGACGTCGGCGTGGTCGAGCAACACCGCCCGCCGGGCGATCCGCACCGCCGACAGTCGCCGGCCCTTTCCCGCGAACCAGCGTTGTCCGGGGAGCCACTCGGTCAGCAACCTGACCATGGCGTCGTCGTCGACGGGGGTGATGCTCATGCCGCGCCTCTCATGCCGGGGTGTCCGTGGGACTGCGCAGCTCCAGCCAGTAGAAGCCGTAACCGGGCAGGGTGAGCTGGTACGGGTCGGCGTCGATCTCCGGGAACGGGACCCCGCCGGTGAGCTCGGTGGGCCGTCGACCGGCGAACTCCGACAGGTCCAGGCGCACGGCCTGCGGGAACCTCGAGAGATTGTTGACGCACAGGATCACGTCCGCCCGGGGGTCCTCCTCGGGGGACCCCATCGTCCGCAGATAGGCCAGGATGCTCGGGTTGGAGCCACCCAGATCGGTGAACTCGCCGCGTCCGAACGCGGGGTGGCTCTTGCGCACGTGGATCATGCGCCGCGTCCAGTGCAGCAGGCTGGCGGTGGAATTGAGTTGCGCCTCCACGTTGACGCCCTGGTAGCCGTACTGCGGGTCCATGATCACCGGGAGGTAGAGCCGGCCCGGGTCGCACCGGGAGAACCCGGCGTTGCGGTCGGGGCCCCACTGCATCGGCGTGCGGACGGCGTCGCGGTCGCCCAGCCAGATGTTGTCACCCATGCCGATCTCGTCGCCGTAGTACAGCACCGGGGACCCGGGCAGGCTGAGCAGCAGCGCCGAGAACAGCTCCAGCTGGTTGTGGTCGCCGTCGAGCAGCGGGGCCAGGCGGCGGCGGATGCCGATGTTGGCCTTCATCCGCGGGTCCTTGGCGTACTCCGCGTACATGTAGTCGCGTTCCTCGTCCGTCACCATCTCGAGCGTGAGCTCGTCGTGGTTGCGCAGGAAGATGCCCCACTGGGCGGAGGACGGGATGTCGGGGGTGTGCGCGAGGATCTCGGTGACGGGGAACCGGGACTGACGCCGCACCGCCATGAAGATCCTGGGCATCAGCGGGAAGTGGAACGCCATGTGGCACTCGTCGCCCACCTCGGGCTCGCCGAAGTACGCCACCACGTCCTCGGGCCACTGGTTGGCCTCGGCCAGCAGGACCCGGCCGGGGTACTCCTCGTCCACCACCGCCCGGCACTTGCGCAGGAACTCGTGCGTCTCGGGGAGGTTCTCGCAGTTGGTGCCGTCGCGCTCGAACAGGTACGGCACGGCGTCCAGGCGGAACCCGTCGATCCCCAGGTCCAACCAGAACCGCAGGACGTCGATCATCGCGTCCTGGACCTCGGGGTTGTCGTAGTTGAGGTCGGGCTGGTGGGAGAAGAAGCGGTGCCAGTAGAACTGTCCGCGCACCGGATCGTAGGTCCAGTTGGAGGTCTCGGTGTCGACGAAGATGATGCGGGCGTCCGGGTACCGGGTGTCGTCGTCGGACCACACGTAGAAGTCCCCGTACGGCCCGGTCGGATCGGACCGCGACTCGGTGAACCAGGCGTGGGTGTCGGAGGTGTGGTTCATCACCAGGTCGGTGATCACCCGGATGCCCCGCTGGTGCGCCTGGTCGAGGAAGTCGACGAAGTCCTCGACGGTCCCGAACTCGGGCAACACGGCGCGGAAGTCGCGGATGTCGTACCCGCCGTCGCGGAGCGGCGAGTCGTAGAACGGCGGCAGCCAGAGGCAGTCGACCCCCAACCACTCCAGGTAGTCGAGCTTCTCGGTGAGCCCGCGCAGGTCCCCGGTGCCGTTGCCGTCGGAGTCGTTGAACGCCCTGACCAGGACCTCGTAGAACACGGCTGACTTGTACCAGTCCCGATCGATCTCGAGCTCGGCCGCGTGCCGGTAGTTGTCGGCACTGGGCTCGACCACGTGACCGTCGTCGGTGAGCTCGGGCTCGGGGTGTCGGGGATCGGACCGGTGGGGGTCGGCCTGGTGTTGGTCGGGCTTGTGGCGCGACATCGGTGACATGGGGGCGAGCCTACGGCCCAGTACGATCCGTTGCATGCGGAAAATCGGCCCGGCGGAGCGTATCCGCGGCCTGAGGGGCGTGGATCCCGCGCGGTCGTATCGCCAGCGGCACGGCCGCCGGGCCCGCGCGCTGGCGGCCCTGTTGGATGTCGACGACGACGAGGTGGTCGTGCGCCCCTGGGAGTTGCGACTGCCCCGGACGGTCATCCTCGCCGCGGCCCGGACCAGGGGCCTGGAACCCGTGGGAGGCCCCGGGGAGCCCGGGCGACGCGGACCGTGGCTGGAACCGATGCGTTTCACCCG
>NZ_JAALEF010000524.1:0-2455 GCF_014145245.1 Dietzia sp. B44
CGCGAGTGCGGCGCGCTGGCGCATCCCCGCGCTGAGAGCCGCGGGACGGGCACCGGACCAGACGCCCAGACCCAGGCGGTCCAGCAAGGACTGGGCCTCGGCGCGGGCCGCGCGCCGGCCCACCCGTTGGTTACGGAGACTGATCGCGACGTTGTCGAGCAGGGTCAGCCAGGGCAACAGGCTGTCGCCCTGGGGCATCAACGCGCAGGACTCCAGGCGTCGTGCGGGCTGACTCTCGTCGAGGACGAGGGCGGACCCCGTCGTCGGCTCGGTGAGGCCGGCGATCAGCGACAGCAGCGTCGACTTGCCACATCCGCTGCGCCCGACGACGGCGATGTGTTCGCCCACCGGAACGGAGAGGGTGAGGTCCGCGAGCACCGCGCGGCGCGCGCCCGGATAGGTGTGTCCCAGGTCCTCGAGCGACACCGCCGTGGTTCCCGGACGACTCACCACAGCGTGCACCAGCGCATGTGACATCCCTCCGCTCGTGTGAACGAGTTCAGGTTCAGCGGGTGTGATCTCAGCCCCGTTCGGTAGGGGCACCCCGTGTCATCGGCGCCGATTGCGACAATCGGGCCGAACATGAAACGTATCACCGGCCGATTCCGTGATGGGAGGCCCGTCGAGTGGGTGCGCGTCCGTGTGCTGGCGCGCGCCGATCGCGGGGCAACCGCCCGCCGCAGACGGGAGGCGGCCGGCAACGACCCCGCCGCTCACCCCTCTCACCGGCCGCGAACGAGGTGCCCACTCGGCGAGTGGTCACATCGGATGGATTTCGGAACACCCCACCTGGGAGAACGTGAGCAGGTGTGACCACGCGGCGGGCGGTGATCGTGCGGCGGGCGGTGACCACGCGGCGGGCGGTGACCCGCTGCCGGCGACGATGTGGGCACGGCGACCGGTTGAGAACCGATCGCCGTGCCGAAAACATGCCCTGACCTGGGCGCCCCCGAGAGGATTCGAACCCCTGACCAGCCGGGTAGAAACCGGATGCTCTATCCACTGAGCTACGGAGGCCTGCGACGCCCGCGTCCGGCGGCGCCGGAAGAATGGTAGCCGATCCGGGGGTGTGCGCAGCAGCCGCGAATCGGCCCGGGGGCGATCGGGTTAATACGATGGTGGCCATGACGTCGTCCAAGTCGACACCCACCACCGCCGGACCGCTCAGGACCCGCAGCGTGGTGCCCGTGGTGATCCTGCTCGCGGTGGTGGCCGCGGCGGTGGTGATCCCGCTCTCGGGCATGTCCACCGAGGTGGCGCTCGCGCTGGTGGGCGTCCCGGACCCGGGCGTTCTCACCACTGCCGGGCTCCCGGCGGTCCGTGCGATGGGCGAGCTGCTCGCGGCGGTGGCGGTGGGGACGGCCCTGTTCGCGGCGTTCTTCACACCGCCCCAGAAGGACAAGACCCTCGACGTGGACGGCTACCGCTCGCAGCGGATCTCCTCGTGGGCCAACATCGCCTGGGCGGTGGCCGCGGCACTGCTCATCCCGCTGACCCTGTCGGACGTCTCCGGCCGCACCCTCTGGGAGTCGCTGCCGCCGGACCAGTGGATCGTGGCGATCAGCCAGATCGACGTGGCCTCGTCCTGGCGGTGGGCGGCGGTGATCGCATTGGTGGCCGGGATCGGTCAACGGCTCACCCTGAGTTGGCGCTGGTCGGTGATCTGGCTGGGTGTGTCGGTGCTCTCGCTGCTGCCGGTGGCGGCCACGGGACACGCCTCCGGGAGCACGGCGCACGACATCGCCACCAACTCGTTGATCATCCACCTGTTCGCCGCGGCGTTCTACGTGGGTGGGCTGGTCGCGGTGCTCGCCCACACCATGCGGGGCGGCTCCCGCGTGGCACTGGCGCTGCGCCGCTACTCGGTGGTGGCCACCATCGCGATCATCGCGCTGGGGTTCTCCGGCATCATCAACGCGCTCGTGCGGCTGCACCCCGCCGACCTGTTCTCCTCGACCTACGGGCTGCTGGTGCTGGCCAAGGCGCTGGTGCTGGTCCTGCTCGCGATGTTCGGGCTGGCGATGCGCCGCCGGATCATCGCCAAGATCGAATCCAGATCGGCCAACGCCCCCGTCGACCGCGGAACCCTGTTGCGGATCGGGCTGGTCGAGGCCGTGGTGATGGCGGGCACGATGGGGCTCTCGGTCTCGCTCGGCCGCACCCCGCCGCCGGCGCCGCTCTACGTCCCCACCCGCCAGGAGGCGCTGCTGGGTTTCGAGCTCCCCGGCCCGTTCTCCTTCGGCACCGTGCTGGGGTTGTGGCGCTTCGACCTGGTGCTGGGCCTGGCCGCCGTCGTCCTGCTGAGCCTCTACGTGTGGGGCCTGATCACCCTGCGCCGCCGCGGCGACTCCTGGCCGATGGGCCGGACCGTGGCCTGGGTGCTCGGCTGTGTCCTGCTGTTCCTCACCACCAGCTCCGGTATGGGGATGTACATGATGGCCGACTTCGCCAGCCA
>NZ_JAALEF010000524.1:2497-14014 GCF_014145245.1 Dietzia sp. B44
CATCTCGATGCTCGTGCCGGTGCTCCTCGCGCTCGGCGGGCCGCTGACCCTGGCGCTGCGGGCGCTCCCGGCGGCGGGGCGCGGGAACCCACCCGGGCCGCGTGAGTGGATCGTCGAGTTCATCAACAACCCGCTCTCGCGGTTCCTCACCCACCCGATCGTCGCGTCGGTGCAGTTCGTGGCGGGTTTCTACATCATCTACTTCGGCGGGTTCTACGAGGCTCTGGCCTCCGAGCACCTGGGCCACATGTTCATGAACGTCCACTTCCTCATCAGCGGTTACCTGTTCTACTGGGTGATCATCGGGGTCGACGCGGCGCCGCGGCACTTCTCGCCGCTCTACAAGCTCATGGTGCTGCTCAGTTCGCTGCCGTTCCACGCCTTCTTCGGCATCATGCTGATGAACTACAAGACCGTGCTCGCCGAGAACTGGTACGGCGGGATCGGGCTCCCCTGGATCCCGGACCTCCTGCAGAGCCAGCAGGTCGGCGGCGGCGTCGCGTGGGCGGCGGGGGAGATCCCGCTGTTCATCGTCATGTTGGCTCTGGCCTGGCAGTGGTACCAGAGCGACATGCGGGACGCGCGGCGCGGCGAGCGGCAGGCCGATCGTGACGACGACGCCGAGCTCAGGGCCTATAACGAGATGCTCGGTGAGATGTCCCGCGCCGACCGCCGGGCCTGAGAGGCGCCCACCTCGTCGTCGTCGGGACCCCCGTTCCACACCCCTCCCGCCCCTCCACAGGGCGGGCACCGCGAGCGGTGCGACCGGGATACGACGACGACGAGGTGGGGCACGCTCTGGAGCACGAGGCCGACGCACGGTCGGTCCGAGTGTGACAGGAGCGAGACCATGAACGAGACCCACACCACCGTCCGCGGCACCGTGATCACCGACCCCACCACCCGTCGGGTCGGAGAGGACTCGGTGTTCTCCTTCCGGGTGGCCAGCAACACCCGCTACCAGGACCGCGACACCGGGGAGTGGAAGACCGGTGGCACCCTGTACTTCTCGGCCAACTGCTGGGGCAGGTTGGCGCAGCGGGCGTCGGGGAAGCTGGTGAAGGGCGACGGCGTGATCGTCCAGGGTCGGCTTCTCACCAACGAGTACGAGAAGGACGGCAGGATCCAGCGCGACCTGGAGATGCGGGTGACCGCCCTGGGCCCGGACCTGTCGCGGATGGACGTGACCATGCGCAGGGCCCAACCGGAGGGGCCCGGCATCTCTCCCGACGGGGAGGGGGCGGGGCAGTCGCAGGGCGCGGACGGCGTGGAGGACGTCATGGAGATCGGCTCCCGGGACGCCGACGACGCGCCGGAGGGGCGGGCCACCGACAGCGCGTTCGCGGAGGCGGTCCGGGTCTGAACCGGCAGGGCCGCGGGTAGCCCTCCGCCGTGCTCACCGAGGCCGCGGGTGGGCACGTAACATGGGGGTCGTGCCCGCGGCCTGGCCGCGGCGATGTGAACTATTTGCGCAGGTGAGAGGGCAGAAGTGGCCGAGTTTATTTACACGATGAAGAAGGTTCGCAAGGCGCACGGGGACAAGGTGATCCTCGACGACGTGACGATGTCCTTCTATCCCGGTGCGAAGATCGGCGTCGTGGGGCCCAACGGCGCGGGCAAGTCCTCGATCCTCAAGATCATGGCCGGCCTCGACCAGCCCTCCAACGGCGAGGCGTTCCTCGACCCGGAGGCCAGCGTCGGAATCCTCATGCAGGAGCCCGTGCTCGACGAGACCAAGACGGTCAAGGAGAACGTCGAGGACGGTCTCGGCGAGACCATGGTGCAGATCCGCCGCTACAACGCGGTGGCCGAGGAGATGGCCACCGACTACACCGACGAGCTCATGGAGGAGATGGGTCGGCTCCAGGAGCAGCTCGACGCGGTGGACGCCTGGGACGTGGACTCCCAGATCGAGCAGGCCATGGACGCACTGCGTTGCCCGCCGGGCGACTCGCCCGTCACCCACCTGTCCGGTGGCGAGATGCGCCGCGTCGCGCTGTGCAAGCTGCTGCTGAGCAAGCCCGACCTGCTCCTGCTCGACGAGCCCACCAACCACCTCGACGCCGAGTCGGTGCTGTGGCTGGAGCAGCACCTGGCCGCCTACCCGGGCGCCGTCCTGGCCGTCACACACGACCGCTACTTCCTCGATCACGTGGCGCAGTGGATCTGTGAGGTCGACCGCGGCAAGCTGCACCCCTACGAGGGCAACTACTCCACCTACCTGGAGAAGAAGGCCGAGCGCCTCGAGGTCCAGGGCAAGAAGGACCAGAAGCTGCAGAAGCGCCTCAAGGCCGAGCTCGAGTGGGTCCGCTCCGGCGCCAAGGCCCGCCAGTCCAAGTCCAAGGCGCGACTGGCCAAGTACGAGGAGATGGCGGCGGAGGCCGAGAAGCACCGCAAGCTGGACTTCGAGGAGATCCAGATCCCCACCCCGCCGCGCCTGGGCAACGTGGTGGTCGAGGCGGACAAGCTGCAGAAGGGCTTCGACGACCGCGTCCTGATCAAGGACCTGTCGTTCACCCTGCCGCGCAACGGCATCGTCGGCGTGATCGGCCCCAACGGTGTGGGTAAGACCACCCTGTTCAAGACGATCGTCGGGCTCGAGGAGCCGGACGCGGGGTCCGTGCGGGTCGGCGACACGGTCAAGCTGAGCTATGTGGACCAGTCCCGCGCGAACATCGATCCCGAGAAGTCGGTGTGGGAGGTCGTCTCCGAGGGCAACGACTTCATCGAGGTCGGCCAGAACGAGATGCCGTCGCGCGCGTACGTGAGCGCCTTCGGCTTCAAGGGCCCCGATCAGCAGAAGAAGGCCGGCGTGCTGTCCGGCGGTGAGCGCAACCGCCTGAATCTCGCGCTGACCCTCAAGGTCGGCGGCAACCTAATCCTGCTGGACGAGCCGACGAACGACCTGGACACCGAGACCCTCGGCAGCCTCGAGAACGCCCTCGAGGACTTCCCGGGCTGCGCCGTCGTGATCTCGCACGACCGGTGGTTCCTCGACCGCACCTGTACCCACATCCTCGCGTGGGAGGGCAACGTCGCCGAGGGGCAGTGGTACTGGTTCGAGGGCAACTTCGAGGGCTACGAGCAGAACAAGGTCGAGCGTCTGGGCCCCGACGCCGCCCGCCCGCACCGGGTCACCCACCGCAAGCTGACGCGGGACTGACGCGCATGGGATCGCACGCCGCGCCCGACACGCAGACCCCCGGAGCCGTCCACCGGGTCCACATCCCCCTGCGCATCGCGGACTTCGTGGGCAAGCACGTCAACAACGTGCGGTTCCAGGAGTTCTCCCAGGACGCCAGACTGATGTGGTTCCGGGACAAGTTCGGCGTCCCCGGGTCACGGGTGCCGATCTCGCTGGCGCGGTGGATGGAGATCGACTTCCGCCGGGTCATCGGGTACGGCGCCACGAGCGTGTGGGTGGACGTCGAGGTCCTCCGGGTCGGCCGGACCTCGTTCACGATGAGGACCTCGATCGGGTCGGATTCCACGGGCCCGGAACCGTGCGCGGTCGTCGACACCGTGTTGGTGGTGACGGCACCGGACGAGACCACGACACTCGAGATCAGTCCCGAGGAGCGCGCGGCGCTGCTCGGTGAGCGCGAGGAGGCGAGATGAGTCCCGGTGAGCAGACCCCGGACCGGGGGACGTTCCGCTGCACCCTGCAGGTGCGGTGGGCGGACTTCGACCAGTTCGGGCACGTCAACAACGTCAAGTACATCGAGTACGCGCAGGAGGCGCGGATCCTGTTCGTCCGCAGCCGCTTCGGCCCGTTCGGGCTCGGCAACCTGCCGCAGGTCGTGCGCCGGGTCGAGATCGACCACCTCCGTCCGGTGCTGCGGGACTCGACGTCCGTGGACGTGGAGATCGAGGTGGAACACGTCGGGACCACCTCGTACCAGATCAGGCAGACGATCTTCGACGCCGCGGGCGAGGTCTGCTGCGCGTTGCGCGTGGTGATGGTCGCCTACGACGCCTCCACCTCTACGGCCGTGGAGATCCCCACCGGGGTGCGTCACGTCCTGGAGGCCGCGCACCAGCGCGCCGCGATCACCGACGAGGGGCCCGCGGAGTGACCGAGCAGCTCGTCTACGAGGCCGGGGGACCGCTCGGTGCCTCCGGTGAGCCGGGACGGCGCGTGTTCACCGCGGCGCTGCCCGTCCGATGGTCGGATCAGGACCTCTACCACCACGTCAACCACGCGCGGATGATCACGCTCCTCGAGGAGGCCCGCATCCCGTGGCTCTTCGAGGAGGGCATCCCCACCGCCACCCTCACCGCCGGCGCGGTGATGACCGAGCTCGCCGTGAAGTACCGCGGCCAGATCACGCGCGCCGACGGCCCGATCCGCGTGCGCATGTGGTGCGAGAAGGTCGGCGCCGCCATGTTCGTGGCCCGTCACGAGGTCCGTGGGCGCGCCACCGGAGACTCGGCGCCCGCGGCGGTCGACTGCACGGCCACCATCGCCGCGTTCGACCTCGCCACCCAGCGGCCGCGTCGGTTCACGCCGGCCGAGCGGGAGCACCTGATGGAGTTCCGCCACGGGGCTCCGGCGTGACCCTGCCGGGCGCCGGCGGGGCGGAGGGAGTCGGCGGGACGGGGGACGACATGATCGCCGTGCCCGACCCCGCCGACCGGGATGACCTGCGGACCCTCCTGCGCCGGCTCCTCCGGCTCGACGAGGCGGCGGTGGTCCGTCTGACCAGCGGTGACGACGGACGGATGCGAGTGTGGTCCCGGACGCCCTTCGGCGCCCTGGTGGTCCGCGCAGTGGGTGGACACTGCCCGGGTGGCGACGTGGTGTGCGGAGCCGACCACCTGCTCACCGAACTCGACCTGCTGCCACGCGGCGACACCGCCGGTCTCGTCGACCCCGGGATGCCCCTCACCTCCTCCTGGCAGGGGTTGCTCCCGCCGACCGACGGTTTCCAGATGCTCGAGGCGATCCCGGCCCAGGTCCTGCTGGATCTGACCGAGTCCGGTCGCGGCGCAGCCCGCGAGAACGCCGGGCCGGCCGGCCTGCCGCCCTCGCTGCTGGACCAGGAGGTGCTCACCGTGCGCGCGGACACCGACAGTCCCGTGGGAGTGGACATGCGGACCGTGTTCTCCATGGTGATGTGTGGGTTCGTGCCCGAGCGGGCAGGGCGCGCACCGGAGGGTGAACCGGTCCGGGTGAGTGAGCGCGGGGCGTGGCTCCGGGTGGACGCCCGCTACGGCACGGCGTTCCGCCGGACCGATTCGCTCACTCTCGAGCCGCGATGACGCCACCGGGATTCTCGGTCTCCTGGCCCGGGAGGGGCGAGCCCGAGGTCCCGGGAGAGCACGGGCCGGCGCCGGACGTCGCGACTCTGGTCCGTGATGCCGGCGGGCGGGTGACCGGCGCCGTCCTGGGCGGCGACGGGGCGCGGATCGCCGAGGTCGGTGACGTTCTGGGCGGGCTCGGCCTCGGGACCACGGGCGCGGCCCAGCTGGTGTACCTCGACCCGCCGTACAACCGTGGTGGCCGCTTCGACGGATACCACGACAACATGCCGCGACACCGGTGGCTGGGATACATCGAGCACCGACTGGTGGTGGCGCGCGGGCTCCTCGCCGAGACCGGCACCGTCTGGGTGCACCTGGACGACGCGGAGGCCCACCGCGTCCGCTGCGTGCTCGACGAGGTGTTCGGCTCGGATGCCTTCATCGCCGACCTCACCGTGGAGAGCAACCCCAAGGGGCGTCAGCTCGACCGGTTCTTCGCCGGATCCCACGACCGACTGATGGTGTACGCGCGGGATCTCGAGCGAGTCCGGCTGGCCGGCGGGGTCGCCTCCGCCGTCGACCCCTCCGACTTCCCGCACACCGCCGAGGACGGGGTCAACTACCGTCTGCTGCCGCTGCGCAACACCAACAAGCGGTTCAACCCGCGCACCACGCCCACCATGACCTACCCGCTCTACGGCGACCCGGACACCGGTGAGGTCTCCGTGGACCCCGCGCCCGGGCTCACCGAGATCCTCCCGGTGTTCGGCGACCTCAGTCCGGCCGTGTGGCGCTGGTCGCGCGATCGCGCGCAGGAGCGGAGCGACGAACTGGTCTGTCGGACGGTGCGGGGTCGGGCCGGGCCGCGGGTCGACGTCTACCAACGCGACCGGCACGAGGTGGGCCGGATCAAGAAGCTCAAGTCCATCTGGCTGGCTCAGGAGGTCGGGTCCACCGACACCGCCCGCGCGGAGCTCCGCGGTGCGGGGGTCGACGGGTTCCGCACGCCGAAGCCGGAGGCGCTGATGCGGCGGATCGTGGAACTGGCGACCGAGGCGGACGACCTGGTGGTGGACCTGTTCGCCGGCTCCGGGACCACTGCCGTGGCGGCCCGCGACCTGGGCCGCCGCTGGGTGGTGGTGGAACGCAATCCCGAGACGGTCCGCGACGTGATCCTGCCGCGGTTGCGCGTCAGCGGAGCTTGACGGTGCCGCCGTCCGCCATGAGCGTTTGCCCCGTCATGTAGCGGGCGTCCTCGCTGGCGAGGAACACCGCGACGCGGCCGATGTCCGCCTCGGGGTCGCCGAACCTGCGCATCGGGGTCCCGGCCAGCAGGTGCTTCTCGATACCGGGGTTGGCCTCGATGTACGCCTCGACCCCCTCGGTCAGGGCCAGCGGCGAAATCACGTTGACGGTGATCCCGTCCCGAGCCCATTCGTTGGCCGCCACCCGGGAGACGGCGCGGATGGCCTCCTTGGCCGCGGCGTACGAGGCCTGGGTGGGGCTGCCCTCGATGCCGGCGCCGGAGGCGAAGTTGATCACCGAACCACCCGCGGTGGCCAGGTGCGGGTGCGCGGCCTGCATCAGCCAGAAGGTGGGGTAGAACCCCGTGTCGAAGGACAGGTTCAGCATCTCCCGGGTGGTCTCCACCAGTGGAGCCTGGCGTGACGCGTGGGCGTTGTTGACCAGTATGTCGAGCCGTCCGAAGTGCTCGACGGCCGTCTCGACGATCATGCGGGCGTTGTCCTCGACCGAGATGTCCGCCGCCAGGTACCGGACGCTCTCACCCAGTTCGTCGACCAGGGCGCGGCCGGCCGCGTCGTTGATGTCGACGACGAGTACGCGGGCTCCCTCCTTGACGAACGCCCGGACGATGCCCCTGCCGATCCCGCCGGCGCCGCCGGTGACGACCGCTGTCTTCTCCGCCAACCTCATGGTTAATCCCCGTTCTTAGTGTGGTCGTAACCATACTGCGGTGTCCGGCGGGAGGATCTCGCCGGTGGGGGATTCCGAGTCGAGTAGGCCTGAGGAGAGGGGCCCGGAGGAGAGCAGGACCTCGCCGAGGGGCAGTGGCACAGATCGGGTGGAGGCGTTGAGCGCGCACACCACGCCATCGTCGCGGCGGAACGCCAGGCATCCGGACGGCGCCCCGTACCACTCGACCGACGCCGACCGCGGGCCCGGAAGCGACCGCCGGGTCTCGATGGCCGCCCGGTACAACGACAGCGTGGATCCGGGGTTCTCGAGCTGGGCCTCCACCGTCAGGCGGCCCCAGTCGCCCGGCATCGGGAGCCAGGTGCGATCGGTGGTCGAGAAGCCGTAGGGCGGGGTGGGGCCCTCCCACGGGATCGGGACGCGGCA
This sequence comes from Dietzia sp. B44, assembly GCF_014145245.1. Taxonomy (NCBI): domain Bacteria; kingdom Bacillati; phylum Actinomycetota; class Actinomycetes; order Mycobacteriales; family Dietziaceae; genus Dietzia; species Dietzia sp. B44. The sequence goes on from NZ_JAALEF010000524.1 coordinate 10,103, forward strand.
GTGGTCGCGACCCATCTCCGCGTGGCCGCTGCGTTCCCAGGTCGGGTCGGTCAGCCGGTCGTGGGGGATCGAGAAGTCGCTCGGCAGACCCAGCTCGGACCCCGCGTAGAGGAACGTGATCCCGGGCAGGGCAAGCTCCACCAGCAGCATCGCCCTGGCCCGGGCGGTGCCCAGTGCGCCGTTTCCGTACCGGGTCACCTCTCTGACCACGTCGTGGTTGGACAACGCCCAGGTGGGGGCCGAGTCGGCGATGCGGGAGGCCTCGAGCGTGGCGTCGATCGCCTCGCGCACCGCGCCGGCCTCGAAGGGGGCACCGGTCAGTGGGAAGTGGAACGCGAAGTGCAGCTCGTCGGGGCGGAGGTATCGGGCGAACCGGTCGGCCGGGCCCACCCACACCTCGCCGAAGGTCGCCGCGCCCGCGTACTCGTCGACGACGGCGCGGATCCGCCGGTGGACGTCGTGGACGCCGGGCCGGTCCCACCGGGCGTCGCGCTCGTCGACGACGAGTTGTGCGATCTCCACGTCGTCCGGCAGGTCGGCCAGGTCGGCCGGCTTGGCCAGACCGTGCGCCACGTCGATCCGGAACCCGTCGACCCCGAGGTCGAGCCAGAAGCGCAGGGTCTCCTCCAGGTCGTCGCCCACGTCGGGGTGCGACCAGTCCAGGTCCGGCTGCTCCGGGGCGAAGAGGTGCAGGTACCACTGCCCGGGCGTCCCGTCCGGCTCGGTGACGCGGGTCCAGGCCGGTCCGCCGAACACCGAGGGCCAGTTGTTGGGCGGCCGGGAGCCGTCCTCACCGAGCCCGTCGCGGAAGAAGTAGCGCTCGCGCTCGGGGCTGCCGGGTCCGGCCTCGACGGCGGCGGCGAACCAGGGGTGCTCGATGCTCGTGTGGTTGGGCACCAGGTCCATGATCAGGACCATCCGCGCGGCGTGCAGGGCCTCCACCAGCCGGCGCAGCGTCTCGACGTCGCCGAACAACGGATCCACGTCGCGGGGATCCGAGACGTCGTAGCCGTGGTCCGCGCCGGGGGAGCGCATGATGGGGGACAGCCACACCCCGTCCACGCCGAGCAGTTCCAGGTAGCCGACGCGGTCGATCACGCCCTGCAGATCACCGGTGCCGTCGCCGTCGGAGTCGGCGAAGGAGCGCGGGTAGATCTGGTAGAGGACCATGTCCTCCCACGGACGGGTCGCGTGGGCCGGGGAGGTCACATGTCCTCCGGGGTGTTGACCATCATCGCGGCGGCACGGGTGAGGTATTCGACCATCGCCGCCCTGTGCTCGTCGTCCATGGTCTCGCGGTCGATCGTGTCCACGGCGGCGAGCATGTGCGTGAGCCAGGCGTCGTGAGCGGCGCGGTCCACGCGGAAGGGGTTGTGGCGCATCCGCAGCCGGGGGTGACCCCGCTGCTCCGAGTAGGTGGTGGGGCCACCCCAGTACTGCTCGAGGAACATCCGCATTCGGTCCTCGGCCGGACCCAGGTCCTCCTCCGGGTACAGGGGGCGCAGCACCGGGTCGTCGGCGACCCGCAGGTAGAACTCGTGGACCAGCTTCCGGAACGTCTCCGCGCCGCCGATCTCGTCATAGAAGGTAGTGCTGCTCATGCTCCCCATCATGCCCGTGGGATCCGCCCGGGGGTCCGATCCACCACCCGTCGGTGGCGGGCGGGAGGACACCGGTGACAACCGGTAGGCGGTGATCGCGCGCGAAGTGTTCATCGAAGGTGCATCATCGTTGCAGGCGAGGTTCACTACGGGCCCGGTTGACAGTGCTGCACTGGGCTCGGAGCAGACGAGCGGAGACCGACCATGGGCACAGCCGTGCGCGAGAATTCGGAGTACCGACAACCGGGGTCACGACCCCCAGTTCGGCTTGAGCCTGTCCCGAACCCGCACGTCCCGCTGGCCGCTGCGCCCCGCGTTCTCCTGCTCAACGCCGGCTACGAGGCCCTCACCGCCCTCCCCGCCCGCCGCGCCGTGGTGATGCTGCTCGGGGGGAAAGCGGTGGTGGTCCACGATCACCCGAACGAGATCCTGGTCCGGTCGGTCGACACGGCCGTTCGCGTGCCCTCGGTGATCATGCTCCGCGAGTACGTGCGGATCCCGTACCGGGCGCAGGTGCCCATGACGCGGGCCGCCCTGATGCACCGTGATTCCCACCGGTGCGGGTACTGCAGCGCCCGCGCGACCACCGTCGACCACGTGATCCCGCGCAGCCGCGGGGGAGAACACGTGTGGGAGAACTGTGTGGCCTCCTGCGCGCCGTGCAATCACCGTAAGGCCGACAAGCTCCTCTCCGAGCTGGGGTGGGAACTGCGGGTGCCGTTGGTGGCGCCGAGGGGTCGGACGTGGCGGCTCGTCTCCCAGCTCCGCGAGATCGGCCCGTACTGGGAGGATTACCTGTACCTCGACGCCGCCTGATCCGGATCGAGGTGGGCGTTGGCGGTTCGCTGACGTCGCCTACTTCGGTGAGCAGTCGGGTGACGCCTCTGTTGCAGCGCAGGCAGCGGTGAATCGGGACAGCTCCACCGAGCTCCCCGGGAGCGGGGCATGGACGCCTCATCATTGATGAGACGTCCATGTCGGGGTTGTGGCGGGCGGGGCTGGCCTCAGCTCTGTGCGGGGTCGGCTTCGCTGATCGCCGACAGGGCGGCACGCAACCGGGCGTCGGCGTCATCGGCGACTTCACGCACCTGTGGGCTGCCGCTGAGCTGGACCATGGTCTGCGGGTCGATGGCCTCCACGGTGGTCTGCCCCTCGTCTCTGCCGCGGCGTACCACCACGTTGCACGGCAGCAGGACGCCGAGCTGCGGCTCGGCGGCGAGAGCCTTGCTGGCCAGGCCGGGGTTGCAGGCTCCCAGGATCACGTAGTCGCCCACGGCCTCGGCTGCCTCTTCGCCCAGTTTGGTGTTGAAGGTCGCATTGACGTCGATCTCGGTCAGGATGCCGAAGCCCTGGTCGGCCAGGGCGGCGCGGGTACGCTCCAGGGCCTGCTCGTAGGGCATCGGGACAGTGATGGTGCGGGTGTAGGTCATGAATGGTCCCTTCGATGGTTCGTCGACGGTATTGCCACTTCCGGATTCCAGGGTGTCAGGTTCGGCGGGGGTCAGGCCAGGGAGAGGAACAGCTTCTCCAGGTCCCGTCTGTCCAGGTCCTCCCCGGGGTTGGTCAGGCATTGTTCGAGGCCGCTGGCGATGATCGCGAAACCGGCCCGGTCCAGAGCCTTGGACACCGCCGAGAGCTGGGTGACGATGTCCGTGCAGTCGCGGCCCTCCTCGATCATGCGGACCACGGCTCCCGGCTGCCCTTGAGCGCGCTTGAGCCGGTTGAGTGTGGGTGTCAGTTCGACGCTGTCGAGTTGCATGGGGGTCTCCTGCCAGAGGTGCGAAGTTCCCTCACCATATACCCCGGGGGGTGTTTTGACTAGTTTTCCCTGTGTTCTGGCTGCGGGCTCTCCCGCCCTGTCCCGTTGGCTGCCGTGGCGAATCTCCTCGTCGGCAGGGGCGGGGGGTGGGCGGGCGGATCGTCGACCGTCCGGACAGGCCTGATCTCCGGCGCCGACAGCGGGGTCGAGTGATGCCGGACGGTCGAATGCTCGGACACTGCCTTGCCTGCACGTGCCCCGGGCCCCTCCGAGCCCGCTGGACGATGCCCCTGGGGGCATGTTGTCTATACCCCCTGGGGTATGTAGAGTCGTGGCACGCCCCTCGCAGGGAACCCGATCGACAAGGAGATCTCGATGCTTCTCGAACGCATCTACGACGAGGACCTCGCCCAGGCCGGCTACTTCATCGGCTGCCAGGCCAAGGGGGAGGCCGTGGTGGTCGACGCCCGCCGCGACATCCGCGAGTACCTGGACCTGGCCGCTCGTCACGGCATGACCATCACCGCGGTCACCGAGACCCACATCCACGCC
>NZ_JAALEF010000524.1:14024-14126 GCF_014145245.1 Dietzia sp. B44
TCTCGAGGGCGTCGGCCACCTCCGCGGACTCGCAACGGCGCAGCGGGGCCAGCGGTCCGAGGACGTCCGGACCCTGCCGGTTCTGCCGCTTCATCCGCCCGA
>NZ_JAALEF010000524.1:14540-17519 GCF_014145245.1 Dietzia sp. B44
GGTGATGTTGCCCAGCTTCACCTGGTCACCATGATGCAGGCGCTCCGCGGCGAAACCGTACTGCCAGTCCTCGCCACCCTCACCGGAAACATAGACGGTCGCCCCGGTGGCCTCCGCCAGCTCACGGGTCCCGGACAGGTAGTCGGCGTGGATGTGGGTCTCGGTCACCGCGGTGATCGTCATCCCGTGCCGCGCGGCCAGATCCAGGTACTCGCGGACATCGCGACGGGCATCGACCACCATCGCCTCGTTCTTGGCCTGACAGCCGATGAAGTAACCGGCCTGCGCCAGGTCCTCGTCGTAGATGCGTTCGAGAAGCATGGTGCTCTCCTTGTCGGTCGGTGTTCCCTGCGAGGGGTGTGCCACGACTGTACATACCCAGGGGGGTATCGACAAGGCGGGCGGCGCATCCGGGCAGGGTGGCGTTCGCCACACGTGGTTGCGCAGGCTGTGCAATGGTGCAGCACTCGTGCAAAACTGCGAGGGTTCCGCTTCCCGCACCTACGCACCAGGAGCCAGCGCATGGCGTCATTCCTCTACCGCATCGGGCGGTCCGCCTATCTGTTCAGGTGGCGGTTCATCGCGGCCTGGATGCTGTTGATCGTCGGCGTCGGCACCGCCGCGGCCACGATGTCGCAGCAGACCAGCACCACCTTCTCGATCCCGGGCCTGGAGTCGATCGAGACCCAGGAGGAGATGCAGGAGCGGTTCGCCGGGGCGGGGGACCAACTCGACGCCCCCACGGGGACAGTGGTCATCCGGGCCCCGGAGGGCAGCACCCTCACCGATCCGGCGGTGACGGAGGACGTCGACGCATTCCTCGCACAGGTGCGGGAGCTGGACTTCCTCGCCGACACCGACGCGATCGTCAACCCGGTGATCGCCGCCGAGGGGCTGTCCCAGCAGCTGACCGAGGCCAAGGCCGCCCAGCAGATCCCACAGGAGCAGATCGAGGCCGACATCGCGGCCCTGAGCCCGCTCAGCGCGGACGAGACGACCGGCACCGTCCAGGTCCTGTTCGCGGCCGAGACGACCATGGACATCGACGCCGAGGACCGCGACGCCTTCGCGGACGTCGTGGCCGGGCACGAGGGCGACCTGACCATCGCGTACTCCGGGAACGCCTTCCAGATGTCCGAGATCAGCGCCATCGGCGAGCTCATCGGCATCGCGGTGGCGGCGGTGATCCTCCTCGTCACCTTCGGTTCGCTGATCGCCGCGGGGATGCCGCTGCTCACCGGGATCATCGGCGTCGGGATCGGCATCGCGGGCATCTTCGCGGCCACCGCCTTCACGGACACGATCAACACCATGACGCCGACCCTGGCGTCCATGATCGGTCTCGCCGTGGGCATCGACTACGCGCTGTTCATCGTCTCCCGGTTCCGCACCGAGCTGGTCAAACACATCGGGGGGAACGACCTCGAACCGGCCGAACTCGCGGAGAAGCTCAAGGCCATCGACGCCAGGCAGCGCGCGCACCTCGCCGGGCTGGCGGTCGGCAAGGCCGGCTCCGCCGTCGTCTTCGCCGGACTCACCGTGCTCGTCGCCCTCGCGGCCCTGTCGATCATCAACATCCCGTTCCTCACCGCGATGGCGCTGTCCGCCGCGGCGACCGTCGCGATCGCGGTCCTGGTCGCCATCACGCTGCTGCCCGCCATCCTCGGTGCCGTCGGGACCAGGCTCTTCGCGGCCCGCGTCAAGGGCGTCAAGGCGCCCGACCCGGAGGACGAGAAGCCGACGATGGGCCTGATGTGGGTGCGCCGCATCCGCGCCCGTCCCGTGTTCTTCGCGACCGCCGGTGTCCTGCTACTCGTCCTGCTGGCCCTGCCGGCCGTGCAGCTGCGACTGGCCATGCCGTCCGACGGCACGATGGCCCCGGACACCCCGAACCGCGTGGCCTACGACATGACCGACGAGGCGTTCGGCCCCGGTCGCAACGCCCCCATGATCGCCTTCGTGGACACGCTCGGCGTCGCGGAGGAGGAGCGTCCGGCCGCGTGGGCCATCGCCGCGGCGGACATCCAGGCGCTCGACGGTGTGCAGAATGCGCAGATCATCGAGACCAACGAGGCGGGCGACGCCGCACAACTCCTCGTCACGCCCGAGTACGGGGCCACCGACGAGCGGGCCGCGGACGTGCTCGCGGAGATCAGGTCCGGGGTCGCGGCCTTCGAACAGGAGACCGGGGGCACCTACTCCGTCACCGGCGTCACCCCGATCTACGAGGACATCTCCGAACGACTCACCGAGGTGCTGCTGCCGTACATCGCCATCGTGCTGGCGCTCGCGTTCATCCTGCTCATGCTGGTGTTCCGGTCGATCTGGGTGCCGCTGATCGCGGCGCTGGGCTTCGGCCTCTCGGTCGCGGCGACCTTCGGCGTCACCGTGGCGATCTGGCAGGAGGGCTGGGGCGGGATCATCTCCGATCCGCAACCCGTCATCAGCTTCCTGCCGATCATGCTCATCGGCATCGTGTTCGGTCTGGCGATGGACTACCAGGTGTTCCTGGTCACGAGGATGCGCGAGGGGTGGGTGCACGGCAAGACCGCACACAACGCGGTCGCCAACGGCTTCAAACACGGGGCCCGCGTCGTCACCGCCGCCGCGTTGATCATGATCAGCGTCTTCGCCGCCTTCATGACGATCGACGAGCAGTTCATCAAGGTGATGGGCTTCGCGCTGGCGATCGCGGTGCTGTTCGACGCGTTCGTGGTGCGCATGACCATCATCCCGGCCGTGATGTTCCTCCTCGGCGAGCGGGCCTGGGGCCTGCCCCGGTGGCTGGACAGGCTCCTCCCCACCGTCGACGTCGAGGGGTCGGCGCTGGAGACCGCGGAGGAGTCCGCCGAGCAGGGGACGAGCACCGCCACGGACGGCGAGGACACCGACGGCGGCGCCCACCGCGAATCGGCACTCGTCGGCGGCCGACACTCGGCCGACACCGTCGCCGAGCAGTCCCCGGGGGCGGGCCGGCAC
>NZ_JAALEF010000524.1:17529-17919 GCF_014145245.1 Dietzia sp. B44
CCACGGTGACCAGCTCACGCTGGGCAACATCACGGTCGAGGCCGTGCACACGCCGGGTCATACGCCGGAGCATCTGTCGTTCCTCATCACCGACGGCGCGTTCGCCGATGCTCCCGGGTACATGTTGACCGGTGACTTCGTGTTCTCCGGTGACCTGGGCCGGCCGGATCTGCTGGATGAGGCGGCGGGCGGGGTGGACACCCGTTTCGCCGGCGCCACGCAGATCTTCCGCAGCCTCAAGGAGTCGTTCGTCACGCTGCCGGATCATGTCCAGGTCTTCCCGGGCCATGGTTCGGGCAGCGCCTGCGGCAAGGCGTTGGGCGCGCTTCCGTCGACCAGCGTCGGGTACGAGCGTCGATACGCGTGGTGGGCGGGGTACGTCGAGCGTGA
>NZ_JAALEF010000524.1:17929-18046 GCF_014145245.1 Dietzia sp. B44
GCCGTCGACCAGCGTCGGCTACGAGCGGCGCTACGCCTGGTGGGCGGGGTACGTCGAGCGTGACGACGAGCAGGGCTTCGTCGATGAGCTGCTCGACGGTCAGCCGGACGCGCACGC
>NZ_JAALEF010000524.1:18067-18415 GCF_014145245.1 Dietzia sp. B44
CGGCCAGGACGAGGTCCACGCGGGCACCGTCCCCGGCTCGCTCAACATCCCCGGCGTCGACAAGGCCGCCTCCTTCGGCGCCTGGGTCTACGACCCCGAGAAGGAGGACACGCCCCTGGTGGTCCTGGCCGAGGACGTCGAGATGGCCGAGGCGTTCCGGGATCACCTGCTACGGGTCGGCATCGACACCGTCACCGGCTACACCACCGGCCTCGAGTGTCTGCCCATGACGACCCCCGAGATGATCGGGCCCGACGAGCTGGACGCGTTCGACGCCGCCATGGTCCTGGACGTGCGGAACAAGACCGAGCACGCCGAGGGGCACATCCCGGGCTCCGAGCAGCTCAG
>NZ_JAALEF010000524.1:18565-20071 GCF_014145245.1 Dietzia sp. B44
ACGTGGTCGAGCTCGAGGGCAGCTACGTCGCCTGGTCCGAGCGCACCCTCGTCTCCGCCTGAGCGGACCCACCGCACACCCCGGGGGCCGGACCACCCGTCCGGCCCCCGGCCCCGCGGCGACCCGCCGCCACTCCGACTCCCCACACGAAAGGGCTGACACCACCCATGCTCTCCAGCCTCACCCACGCCCCGACCATCGCCCCGGCCGACCTGCGCGATGCGATGGACTCGGACACCCCGCCCACCGTCATCGACGTGCGATCCGGCGCCGAGTACTCCTCGGTCCACATCCGCGGCTCCTATAACGTGCCGCTGCCCCTGCTCGCCGAGCACGGGGACGAGTTCGCCTCCCGCCTTCCCGGGCAGGTCGTGCTGATCTGCCAGTCGGGCAACCGCGCCCGCCAGGCCAACCAGCGTCTGGAGTCCGTGGGCGTGGACCCCGACTCGGTCACCGTCCTGGACGGCGGAATCGCCGGCTACGAGGCCGCCGGCGGTGAGGTCGTCCGCGGCAAGGGCGCCTGGGCGATGGACCGGCAGGTCCGGATGGTCGCCGGTTCGCTCGTCCTGGTCGGCGTCACCGCCTCCAAGATCGTCTCCCCGAAGTTCGCCTACCTCGCCGGCGCCATCGGGGCCGGGCTGACCTATTCCGCGGCGAGCAACTCCTGCGCCATGGCCGCGGGCCTGGCCAAGATGCCGTGGAACCGCTCGGCCGACGAGCCCGGCCTGGGCACCGTCCTGGACTCGCTGCCCACCCGCTCCTGACCCACCCCACCCACACCGGCGCCCCCGCCGGAGAAAGGCACCTGCCATGGAGATCACCGTGATCATCGTCGTGGCGCTGGCCGTCCTGGTCGGCCTGTCACTGGGCCTGCTCGGCGGGGGCGGGTCCATCCTGGTCGTGCCGCTGCTGACCTACATCGGCGGACTCGACCCCAAGCAGGCCATCGCCACCTCCCTGTTCGTCGTCGGTGCGACCTCGCTGGTGAGCCTGTTCGGCCACGCCCGCAAAGGCAACGTCCAGTGGCGCACCGGCCTGATCTTCGGCGCCGCAGGCATGGTCGGCGCATTCGGCGGCGGAATGGCCGGCGGCTACATCCCCGGCACCGTCCTGATGGTCGCCTTCGCGATCATGATGATCGCCACCGCCGGGGCGATGATCCGCGGCCGCAAGGACCGCGACGGGCAGAGCAACGACCACCACCACCCACTGTGGCGGATCCTGCTCGACGGCCTCGTCGTGGGCGCCGCGACCGGACTGGTCGGCGCCGGCGGCGGCTTCCTCGTCGTCCCGGCCCTCGTGCTCCTGGCGGGCCTACCGATGACCGCCGCGGTGGGCACCTCCCTGCTGGTCATCGCCATGAAATCCTTCGCCGGACTCGGCGGCTACCTCACCTCGGTCAGCCTGGACTGGCCACTGGTCGCCGCCGTCACCGCCGCCGCGATCGCCGGCTCCTTCGTCGGCATCCGCCTCACCTCCGTCGTCCCGGAGAAGGCCCTGAGAAAG
>NZ_JAALEF010000524.1:20081-20564 GCF_014145245.1 Dietzia sp. B44
CTACTTCGGCCGGATGAAGCGGCAGAACAAGCAGGGCCCGGCGGTGCTCGGGCCGCTGGCCCCGCTGCGCGAGTTCGGCTCCACCGAGCTGGCCGACGCCCTCGAGGCGAACGAGGTCGTCGTCGTCGACACCCGTGGCCAGGACGAGGTCCACGCCGGCACCGTCCCCGGGGCGCTCAACATCCCCGGCGTCGACAAGGCCGCCTCCTTCGGCGCCTGGGTCTACGACCCCGAGAAGGAGGACACCCCCCTGGTCGTCCTCGCCCCCGACGAGGAGGTCGCCGGCCAGTACCGCGACCACCTGATGCGGGTCGGTATCGACACGGTCACCGGATACACGACCAGCTTCGAGGGCCTGCCCACGACGACCCCCGAGATGATCGGGCCGGACGAGCTCGCCTCGTTCGACTCGGCCATGGTCCTGGACGTGCGCAACAAGACCGAGCACTCCGACGGCCACATCCCGGGCTCCGAGCAGCTCAG
>NZ_JAALEF010000524.1:20707-22762 GCF_014145245.1 Dietzia sp. B44
GCGTGGTCGAACTCGAGGGCAGCTACGCCGCCTGGTCCGAGCGCAACCTCGCGACCGTCTGACCCGACGCACCCACCTCAGCACCCCGGGGGGCCGGCCGACCTGCGCGACGCCCTGGCCTCGGGCACCCCGCCCCCCTGACACCCCTGACACCCCGAGCATCGTCCCGGAGAAGGCCCTGAGAAAGGGCTTCGGCTACTTCGTCCTACTCATGGGCGCCTTCGTCCTGTCCCAGGAACTACCCTTCCCCGCCGCATCGATCATCCTCGGCACGGTCGCTCTGCTGGCGTTTGTCGCCGCCGTCTGGGTCGTAGCCGTCGACCGCTGCCCGCTGCGGTCGACGGAGGTCGAGCCGAGCCGTCGGTTCTCACTCACCAGGGGAGCGGAACGCGATAGAGGCGACACGGCCCGAACGCGGTCGATCGCGAGGAGGAGAGCATGCGCAGCGAACGAACCCCCGAGCTCGGTCTCAAAGCCAACGCCGCCCAGTTCACTCTGCTCGTCGCCATCAATGCGCTGGTCGGCGGCATGGTGGGTCAGCAGCAGACCGTGCTTCCCCTGCTGGCCACGGAACTCTTCGGCCTGACCGGTTACACCTTCATCTTCACCTACGTCGCGGCCTTCGGTGTCACCAAGGCGATCGCGAACTACTTCGCCGGGACGTTCTCCGACCGATACGGCCGCAAACCCGTCCTGCTGGTCGGGTGGCTCTTCGCCATCCCGGTGCCACTCATGCTCATCTGGGCACCCGACTGGACCTGGGTGGTGGCCGCCAACATCCTGCTGGGCATCAACCAGGGACTGACCTGGTCCACCACCGTGGTGATGAAGATCGACCTCGTCGGACCCCGGCAGCGCGGTCTGGCGATGGGACTCAACGAGGCGGCAGGCTACGGCGCGGTCGCGGTGACCTCACTGCTCGCCGGCTACCTCGCGGGGCAGTACGGCCTGCGACCGGCGCCGTTCCTTGTCGGTGTGGCCTACACGGCCCTGGCTCTGGTGCTGTCCGGGATCTTCGTCCGCGAGACGCGCGACCACGCACTCCTGGACGCGGGGCGGCACACCGCCCGCCCGGACGGACTGCACGACCATCTCCATGCCGACATGACAGACCGGGAGATCGCGATCCAGACCAGCTTCCGAGAGCCGGCCCTGTCCTCGGCGAGCCAGGCGGGGCTCGTCAACAACCTCAACTTCGGCCTGTCCTGGGGGCTGTTCCCCCTGTTGTTCGCCACCGCGGGTCTGACCGTGGGGCAGATCGGACTGCTGTTCGCGCTCTACCCGGCCGTCTGGGGAGTGGGGCAGCTGTTCACCGGCGCAATCTCGGACCGGGTCGGTCGCAAGCACCTGATCTCGGTGGGGATGGCCACCCAGGCGGCCGCCCTGGTCGTCATCGCGCTCGGCAACGGATTCGGAATGTGGGCGGTGGGCACCATGATCCTGGGAGCCGGGACCGCGATGGTCTATCCGACGCTGTTGGCCGCGATCGGCGACGTTGCCCACCCCGTGTGGCGGGGACGAGCCGTCGGTGTCTACCGCGTGTGGCGCGACCTGGGTTACGCGGTCGGCGCGGTGTTCGGGGGGATCGTCGCCGACGCCATGGGTATGCACGCCGCCGTGTGGGCCGCCGCCGCCGTCAGTGCGGCGTCGGCGGCGGCCGTAGCGATCCGCATGTACGAGACACTCACGCCGATCGTCGTCAGAGACGCGAGTGACGACTGATCCGCTCTCGGTGGCTTTGCAGATCGCACTACTCGGCGTGTGTGGTGGCGGAGAACTACCCGCACCGCTGTAGCGGCACCGACAGGAGATGTATCCGAGGAGCTACAGGGGCGGTCCGGTCGTCTGACTGGTCTCGCGCGTGAATCGGTCCGCCCACAGCCTCCACTGCATCAACGTCACCGCCTCGAACTTCCCGGTGCAGGCGACCGCGCCAGTCATCCTGTGCCGATAGCCGGCCACCATTGCGCCCATGAGCGACGTACTCGCCATGACCGTCAGTGCCAGAATCGTCGGCTCGGACCGGGGATCCCGAGTCCAGGACTCCTCGCCCAG
>NZ_JAALEF010000524.1:22772-26719 GCF_014145245.1 Dietzia sp. B44
CCGATCATCCTCGGCACTGTGGCCGTCCTGGGCACTGCCGCGGCGACCTGCCTCCTCGCCGCCAAGGACCGCTGCCCGCTGAGATCCGCCACTCCGATCGCCGCGCGGGCCTCGTGACGCGGAGCTGAACGATCACATATATCTTACATTGCAACACGGAAGGGGGGAACCCTTTGGACGACCGCGCGGTCGGGACGCGCCGACTGGCAAGATAGGGTTGCCTAACTTAAGGAGGCCCCCGTGGCAGATGAGCGCAAGAGCCCCACCCCGACCACCCTCACCGTGCTGCGCACCGAGACGGTGAGCGCCCACATGGTCCGGGTCGTCCTCGGCGGCGCGGGGTTCGACGCCTTCGCCCCGCGCGCGGAGACCGACAGCTACGTCAAACTCGAACTGCCCTCCGAGGACGGCCCCGTGGTGCGGACCTACACCGTGCGTCGCGTCGACCTCCCGGCCCGCGAGATCTGGATCGACTTCGTCGTGCACGGAGACGCGGGCGTGGCGGGGCCGTGGGCCCGGACGGTCGCGCCCGGGACCGACGTCACCGTCCGGGGGCCGGGCGGCGGGTACCGTCCCGACCCCGAGGCGGACTTCCACCTCCTCGCCGGGGACGAGACCGCGGTCCCCGCGATCTCCGCCGCGCTGGAGGCCCTGCCCGAGGACTCGGTGGGAGCGGTGTTCCTGGAGGTGGGAGACGACGACGACGAGGTGTCGCTCACCGCTCCGGAGGGGGTGCGGATCACCTGGCTGCACCGCGGGACCCCCTCCACCCACGCCGGCCCCGGACGGATCGACGGCGACGCGCCGCTGGTCGTCGCCCTCCGCGAGATGCCGTGGCCGGACGGCGACGTGCAGGTGTTCGTGCACGGCGAGGCCGAGACCGTGATGAAGCACCTGCGCCCCCTGCTGCGCTCCGGACGCGGCGTCCCGGCCCGGCGGGCCTCGATCTCGGGATACTGGCGCCGGGGCCGCACTGAGGAGGGTTTCCGCACCTGGAAACGCGAGTTGGCGGAATCGGAGCCGGATCAGCAACCCGTGAGGTGAGTCCCGGGTTACGCGGTCGGTGTGACCCGGTACCCTCATGTGCCAGCACTGTTAACGCATCCGGCCCCTCACGCTCACCCGTGACCGTAGACAAGGCATGGCACATGGCATTCTCACGCGCGACGCTCTTCACCGGACTGGTGGCCACCTCGGCACTCGTCCTCGCAGGCTGCACCGGCGGCTCCGACGATGACGCCGCCGGTGGCGGCGGCGAGTCCTACACGATCGGCATCAACCAGCTCGTCCAGCACCCCGCTCTCGACGCGGCCACCGCGGGCTTCAAGGAGGCCTTCGCCGACGCCGGTGTCGAGGTGGAGTTCAACGAGCAGAACGCCAACGGTGAGCAGGCCACCGCGCTGACCATCGCGCAGCAGTTCGCCGCCGACGACCTGGACCTCGCGCTGGCGGTGGCGACCCCGGCCGCCCAGGCGATGGCCCAGAACATCATCAACATCCCACTGCTGTTCACCGCGGTCACCGACCCGGTCTCGGCCGAGCTCGTCGACTCGATGGAGGAGCCGGGCGCCAACGTCACCGGCACCTCGGACGCCGCGCCGATCGACGAGCAGCTCGAGCTGCTCAAGGAGATCGTCCCCGACGCCGAGCGCGTCGGCATCGTCTACGCCTCGGGCGAGGTCAACTCGCAGGTCCAGGTGGACCAGGCCGAGGAGGCCGCCGGCCCGCTCGACCTGGAGATCGTCACCCAGACCGTCACCTCGGTCAACGAGATCCAGCAGGCCGTCGAGGCGCTCGGCGACGTCGACGCGATCTACGTACCGACCGACAACATGGTCGTCTCCGGTATCGCGGCTCTCGTCCAGGTGGCCGAGAGCAAGCAGATCCCCGTGATCGCCGCGGAGGAGGGCACCGTCGAGGGCGGCGCCGTCGCCACGCTGGGAATCGATTACACCGAGTTGGGCCGCCAGACGGGCGAGATGGCGCTGCGCATCCTGCGCGACGGCGAGGACCCGGCCACGATGCCCGTGGAGACCGCCGCCGAGTTCACCTACGTGGTCAACGAGGACGCCGCGGAGCGCCAGGGCGTCACCATCCCGGAGGACATCCTCGCCGAGGCTGAGAAGAAGTGATCGGCGCCGTCGAGGTAGGCCTCATCTACGGGGTCATGGCGCTGGGGGTCTTCCTGACCTTCCGCGTTCTCAACTTCCCCGACCTCACCGTCGACGGCAGCTTCACCACCGGTGCCGCCACCGCGGCGACGGGCATTCTCGCAGGCTGGAACCCGGTGCTCGCGACCCTCGCGGGTTTCGTCACCGGGTTCCTGGCCGGGATCATCACCGGCCTGCTGCACACCAAGGGCAAGATCGACGGCCTCCTGGCCGGGATCCTCACCATGATCGGGCTGTGGTCGGTCAACCTGCGGATCATGGGAAGCGCGAACGCGCCGTTGCTGCGGCAGGACCACGCGTTCACCCCGCTGCGCGAAGCCGGCATCCTCGGCACCTGGGGCGGCGTCGCCATCCTCGCGGTGGCCGTGGGACTGCTCGGCCTCGTCGTCGTCTGGTTCCTCACCACGAACCTGGGACTATCGATCCGCGCCACGGGCGACAACGGTCCGATGATCTCCTCGTTCGGTGTCTCCACCGACTTCACCAAGACCCTCACCCTCGCCCTGTCCAACGGCCTCGTGGGCATGTGCGGCGCGCTGTTGGCGCAGTATCGGGGCTTCGCCGACATCTCGATGGGCATCGGCCTGATCCTCGTGGGCCTGGCCTCGGTCATCCTCGGCCAGGCGATCCTCGGCCAGCGCAGGCTGTGGCTCGCGGTGTACGCCGTGATCGTGGGCGCGGTCCTGTACCAGCTCATCATCGCCATCGCGCTCGAGGTGGGGCTCAACCCGAACGACATGAGGGCGGTCACGGCCGTGCTCGTGGTGATAGCGCTTCTCGCGCCCAAGTGGAAATCCATGGGTGGTCGGTTCGGGCGCAAGCCCACGACCGCGGTCGCCGCGAACGAGCGCGCGGTGGCGGGCGCCGGGACCGCCGTCGACGCCGGGCCCGAGTCCGCCGACACCGCCGCGACCGGCGCCAAGGAGACCTGACGATGCTGACAGTCACCGATGTGTCCAAGACCTTCTTCCCGGGCACCGTCAACGAGCGCCGCGCACTCCACGGTCTCAGCCTCACGATGGCCGAGGGCGACTTCGTCACCGTGATCGGCTCCAACGGCGCCGGCAAGTCGACCCTGCTCAACGCCGTGTCCGGCCGGTTGATCGCCGACGGCGGCAGCATTCAGATCGACGGCAAGGACGTCACCCGGTTGCCCGATCACAAGCGCGCGAAGTACGTGGGCCGCGTCTTCCAGGACCCGCTGGCCGGGACCGCGCCCACCCTCACCATCGAGGAGAACCTGTCGCTCGCGGTCCTGCGGGGCAGGCGACGTGGACTCGGCCCCAGCCTGAACAAGAAGCGCCGCGCGCAGTTCGCCGACCAGCTCGCCATGCTCGAGCTGGGTCTCGAGGACCGGCTCACCGCCAAGGTCGGGTTGCTCTCGGGAGGCCAGCGACAGGCGCTCTCGCTCCTCATGGCCGGGTTCACCCAACCGCGGATCATGCTGCTCGACGAACACACCGCGGCCCTGGACCCGCAGCGGGCCGAGCTGGTCACCACGATCACCGAACGGATCGTCCGCGAGGGCGGGCTCACCACGCTCATGGTCACGCACAACATGGAGCAGGCCATCCGGCTGGGCAACCGGCTGATCATGATGCACGAGGGCCGGATCGTCTACGAGGCCGACGACCAGAAGAAGGCGTCGCTCACCGTGCAGGACCTGCTCAAGGAGTTCGCCAACATCAAGGGCGCGACGCTGTCCGACAAGGCGTTCCTGGGCTGAGGCCCCGCCCGGCCCCGCCGCCTCGGCCGGCCCGCCGCCTCGGCCGGCCC
>NZ_JAALEF010000071.1:0-5800 GCF_014145245.1 Dietzia sp. B44
GTCCCGGGGGGCGGATCAGCGCCCCGCGTGGCCCCGGGGACGGGTCAGCGCCCCGTGTACTCCCCTGCGCGCTTCTCCCCGAACGCCGCGAGCGCCTCGCGGTGATCGGCGGTGTGGTGCGCGAGCGCCTGCATCGCCGCCGAGAGCTCGAGCAGCGACTCGAGCGACTGGTGCTGTGACTCGCGGAGCAGCTTCTTGGCCATCCGCACCGCGTGCGGCGGGTTCTTGGCCACCCGTGCGGCGAGGGCGTGGGCCGCCTCCAGCAGGTTCCCGGGCTCCACGACCTCGTTGACCAGCCCCCACGCGGCGGCCTGCTCGGCCTTGACGCGATCTCCGGTGAGCGCCATCTCGGCCGCCCGGGCCGGGCCGATGGCCTTGGTCAGCAGCCATGCGCCGCCGTCGCCCGGGATGATCCCCAGCTGGACGAAACTCTCGGCGAACCACGCCTTGGTCGAGGCCACCCGCAGGTCGCACATCACCGCCAGGTCACAACCCGCGCCCACCGCGGGGCCGTTGACGGCCGCGACCACCGGCACCTCGCAGTGATACAGCGCGCGGGGGATCCGCTGGATCCCTCCCCGGTAGCCGTTACGGAGCTCGTACGGGCTACCCCCGAACATCCCCGCCTTGTCGACCATGTCCTTGACGTTGCCGCCGGCGGAGAACGCCGAGCCGGCGCCGGTGAGCACGACGGCCCGGACGTCATGGTCGGCATTGACCGCTGCGACCCGGTCACACAGGGCGTCGACGATCGCAGGATCGGAGATGGGGTTCCGGGAATCCGGCAGGTTGAGTGTCCACGTCTCGATGTGGTCGGCTCGCTCGACGAGCAGAGGGGAGGTAGTCATCAGGGATCCTTCGGTCGAGGGGACGCCAATTCGCGCTATCTAACTACGTAATCCGTTACTCGACTGTAGCGAGCGGTCGTCGTCACCGCCAGTGTTCGCCATATCGGCAGAGCCGTGCTCCGATGGGTTCGGCGGTCCCCCACCGGGGAAACCCCAGGATGGCCGAACACCTCGCGCATCAGCGGCGATCCAGCCCCGCCCAGAACTCGCCCAGGGCGAGGAAGGTTGACTCGGGCTGTTCGAGCGCGGGTATCACCCGCGCCCCGGACACCGTCGACTCGCGTGCGTCGATCATCTCGGCGGCGACCGCGCGGGCCTGCTCCGGCGTCCACTCGCCGCGGTCGTCGGTGGTGACGAACAGGACCGGGCACGTCACCTCCAGTGCCGCCGAGAGCAGGTCGACACGATTGAGGATCGCGGTCTCGATGGCCCGAATCGTCGCCGTGCGCCCCGCCCGGTCGAGCGCACCACGCAACACCTCGACGGCCTCGGGATCGTGCGCGCGGGTGCGGTCGGTGAAGATGGTCTCCTCGATCGCGGACCTCACCGGCCCGCGGGGCCCGATCAGCCGGTAGAGCGGGACCAGCATCCGGACCTTGCGGCGGAGGAGTCGATTAATCGGGTGAGTCGGCGCGCTGACGGCGACGAGACTGCGGATCAGGTCGGGCCTGCGAGCGGCCACCTCCATACCGACGTGACCACCCCACGCATTGCCGAGCCAGTCGACCCCGTCCTGCCCGGACGACCCCCGGACATGCTCCAGCACCTCGATCGCGGCGTCCGCACATGCGGAGATGTCCGTCGCCTCGCGCAACGGGTCACTTCTCCCGCAGGACGGTGCGTCGATCAGGTGGAGACGATGGGCGCCCTTCAGCAGCGGCACGAGTCGGTTCCAGCTCGTCGAGTCGACGAACATGCTGTGCCACAGCACGAGTGGCGGGCCCTCGCCGACCACATCGACGTGGAGCCGGCCGAGCCGCGTATCGACGAATCCTGAATCCATAATTGACATTACACATCGTAAACTCAATTCTGTCTAGACTCGGATCATGGCCAGGACCTACTCGTCGGAGCTCCGTGCGGAGCGGGCTCGCCTCAACCGGGCGGCAGTGGTGGACGTCGCGCGGGAGATGTTCATCGAACGGGGATGGGTGGCCACGACGATGTCCGACGTCGCCTCCGCCGCAGGCCTCACCCGGCAGACCGTCTACCAGCAGTTCGACGGGAAGCTCACCCTTCTCGACACCTGCATTGATCTGTCGTTGTCTGATGGCGCGAACTCCCCCGTCCGCGAGTTGCCGGACTACGTCAAGATGGGCGAGGGAGCTGTCGAGGACCGCCTGGCCGCCGGCGCGAGATGGCTGCGCGGGGCGCACGAACGATCGGCCGCCATCCAGTACGTTCTCGACGAGGCCGCCGTCGTCGACGACGTCGCCGCGGGGCGACTCGCAGAACGGGAACGCACCCGTTGGGACGAGGTGCGGTGGGCCTCCGGGCTCATCCTCGGATCTCCTCCCCCCGACGCGGTCGTCGACGCGATGTGGATGCTCACCGGCAGATCCGTGTGGTTGAGACTGACGCGTGAACGAGGGTGGACACCAGAGCAGTGGGAGAGTTGGTTCGTTCGCCACGCTCGCGTGGAACTGCGCTGCTGAGCTTTCTGGCGCGAAAGCCCTGAGGAGACCTGGTCTACCCAGACCGGACAGTCGGGAACTCCCTACCGCGACATGACTGGGGCTCCGACGCAGAACGCCCCCGCCCTCGGTTTCCCGAGATCAGGGGCGTTCTTCCATCTGAGCCGCGTGTCGGAATCGAACCGACGACCTTTTCATTACGAGTGAAATGCTCTACCGACTGAGCTAACGCGGCGAGCCCTTGTGGGGCGACGCAACTATATACGACCGGCTCTCGCCGCCGGAAAACGACCGGTACCCCGGGTGCGGGTGGCCTCCACCCTGGTACATCGACCCTGGTACATCACCCCTGCTCCATCAACTCTGCTCCGTCAACCCAGCGCCTCGCGTATCGCCCCCACCATCGCGGACACGGCAAACTTCGGCTTCACGTTGACCTCGATGGCGGCGCGACACTCCTGGATAGCCTCGATGGCCCTCAGCACCGACGCCGGCGGATAGTGCCCCCCGAGGCGCGCCGACTCCTCCGCCTTGTCCGGGTGAACCGGGGCGACGTCCGCCACTCCGAGGCCGGCCATGAGCGCGTCCCGGTAGAAGCCCGCCAGGTCGACCAGCGCCAGGTCCAGCGAATCACGGGTGGAGCGGGTCCGCCGCGACTTCTGCGCCTTCTCCAGATCCTTCACCGCGCCCGCGGCGCCGCGACCCGCCGCCACCGCACCTTTTCCGGTGCCGCCCACACCCATCGCGGTGCGCAGTTCCTCCACCTCACGCTCGTCGTTCTGGGAATTTCGGGCGAGCGCCTCCTGCTCTGCGGCGCTGACCAGACGGTCCGCCAGCGGGAACGCCCGGCCGGGGTTGTGCATGACCATGGGCAGCTCCAACACCACGTCCCGGCGATCCCGGGTGGCCTCGTCGGTGGCCAACCACCGGGCGCGGCCGATGTGTCCGGAGGAGACCGCCGCAGCCCACCGCGCCCGCTCGGGGTCGATCCCCCCGCCGGCGAGGAGCGCGCTCTCGACCGCGGTGGCGTCCGGCTGACGAAGCGCGACGTTCCTCGACCTGGACCGCAGGGTGACCATGATGTCCATGGGGTCCGTCGTGGGCGAGCACAGCAGGAACACCGTGCGGCTCGGCGGCTCCTCCACCACCTTGAGCAGCGCGTTGCCGGACTGCTCGGTGAGCCGGTCCGCCTCCTCCACCACCACGATCTGCCAGCGACCGGTGCTGGGGCGGCTGGCGGCGCGGTGGATGGTCTCCTTGACGTCCTTGAGGAGGATGTTGACCCCCTGCGGAGCCAGGAGGTGCACATCTGCGTGGGTCCCCGCCAGCACGGTGTGGCAGGACCGGCACTCGCCGCAGCCCACGATCTCCGGGTGCTCGCACTGCAAGGCGGCGGCGAAACACGTGGCGGCGACGCTCCGTCCGCTCCCCGGTGGACCGGTGAACAGCCACGCGTGGACCATCCGCGCGTCCGACTCGTCCCACCCCTGGCCCGGCACCCGCGCACGCGCCGCCGACGCCGCGGCGGTCAGCTCCGCCACGACGTCGGACTGACCGGCCAACCGATCGAACACCCCTGGCATGGCCCCACCATATCGCCGCACTACGTCACACCTGCGTTCCCGTGACGAGCCCCGGGAACTACCCTTGACCCAATGGAGCGTTGGGTCAGGCTGTTCCGGTGGCTGTGGGCCACCCCCTGGCCCGTCTATGCCCTCACGATGGTGCAGGCCAACATCATCGGCGCGGTCTTCGTCTTCGCGTTCCTGCGCTTCGTCCTCCCGATGGACCGCTTCCTCGACCTGGACCAGTTCCGGTTCCTCAACCAGTACCTGTTCATCGGCTACCTTGTGCTGGCGTTCATCGGCGGGGTCATCGCGTCGACCCTGCTCCTGCTCCCGGTACTCCGGGTCGACCGGTCAGGTGAGGAGTTCGGAGGGGCGATCCGCAACCGGGCCCTGCGGCTGCCCTTCCACCAGGCGCTCATCTCCGGGGCCATGTGGCTGATCGGCACCATCGTCTTTGTCGTCGCCAACGTGGCCCACTCCCCCCGCCTCGCCCTGGTGGTGGGCGTGACGAGCATCCTCGGCGGGACCACCACCTGCCTGATCTCGTACCTCCAGGCCGAGCGGATCATGCGGCCGATCACCGTCCGCGCCCTCGCCCAGGGCGTGCCGGCCAACCGGCACGTCCCGGGGGTCCGTCGACGGATCTTCCTGGGCTGGGCGCTCACCACGGTCATCCCCGTCGCCGGGATCCTGCTGATCCTCACCGGGCAGTGGGTCGGGCTGTTCGGTGACGACCCCGGGCACATCCTCGTGGCGCTCGCGGTGATGGCCAGCGTCGCCGTGATCGCCGGCGCGATCGGCATGGGCCTGGTCTCGGACTCCATCGCCGACCCCGTCCGCGAGATGCAGGCGGGCGTCGGTCGGGTCAAGAAGGGCGACCTCGAGGCCCGCGTCACCATCTACGACAGCTCCGAGATCGGCCGACTGGGCCAGGGCTTCAACGAGATGGTGACCGGCCTGCAGGAACGCGAGGCGATCCAGGACCTCTTCGGTCGCTACGTCGGCGAGGACGTGGCGCGGAACGCCCTCGAGCGGGGAACGGAACTGGGGGGCCAGGAGCGGCAGGTCGCGGTGCTCTTCGTCGACCTGACCGGATCGACGGAGTTCGCCGCCGCCCACGAGCCGGCCGAGGTCGTCGCCGTGCTCAACGAGTTCTTCCGCATCGCGGTGGAGGCCGTCGACACCAACGGCGGTTACATCAACAAGTTCCAGGGCGACGCGCTGCTCGCGGTGTTCGGTGCGCCCATCGAGGTCGAGAACGAGGCCGGTCGGGCGCTCCGGGCCGCCCGCGCCCTCCAGAGCCAGCTCGCCGGGCTCTCCCCGCTCTCGGCGGGCATCGGGGTCTCCTACGGCACCGTGATCGCCGGGCACATCGGACACGCCAAGCGCTTCGAGTACACCGTGATCGGTGATCCGGTCAACGAGGCCGCACGCCTGACCACCCTGGCCAAGTCCGAACAGGGCCACGTCCTGGCGTCGGCCGCCGCGATCCGCAACGCCGACGCTCCCGAGGCGGCGAGGTGGGTGCTGGGACGCAGCGTCGAACTGCGTGGGCGCGGCATCATGACGCAGCTGGCCCGGCCGCTCCGGCCGACCCTCGCGGACCGGTGGCAGGCCGGGAACGTGGCGCTTCGCCCCACCGTCGAGGGTCTGGACACCGCCGACACCTGATCCGCACCTCGGTTGGCGGACACCACCGCGCCGTTGGCGGCCACCGCCACGCAGTTGGCGGACGCCTCCGCGCCGTTGG
>NZ_JAALEF010000071.1:5854-13351 GCF_014145245.1 Dietzia sp. B44
AATTCCGCGTCCTGAGGGCCCGTGAGCACCGATCCTGTCCGCCAGCGCGGAGGAGGTGTCCGCCAACCGCGGGGAGGGTGTCCGCGGTCGGGTCAGCGCCCCGCGGTGGCCTTCTTGGCCGGCGACTTCTTGGCCGGAGACTTCCGGGCCGGGGCCTTCTTCGCCGCGGCCTTCTTCGGCGGGGCCTTCTTCGGCGGGGACTTGGCACGCCGCTCGGACAGCAGTTCCGAGGCGCGCGCGTCGGTGAGCGTCTCCACGGTGTCGCCCTTGCGCAGGGACGCGTTCGACTCCCCGTCGGTCACATACGGCCCGAAACGCCCGTCCTTGACCAGCATCTGCTTGCCGGAGACCTCGTCGACCCCCATCTCGCGCAGCGCCTTGGGTGCGGCGGCCTGCCGGCCCCGACGCTTGGGCTCGGAGTAGATCTTCAGAGCCTCCTCGAGCGTGATGGTGAAGACGGCGTCCTCGGTGTCCAGGGTCCGCGAATCGGTGCCCTTCCGCAGGTAGGGACCGTATCGGCCGAGTTGCGCGGTGATCTCCTCACCACTCGTGGGGTCGACGCCCAGCACCCGCGGCAGCGACAGCAGCTTGAGTGCCTGCTCGAGCGTGACCGTGGCCGGCTCCATCGACTGCATGAGCGACCCTGTCCGCGGCTTGGGGCCGGTGGGGTTGTCGGACTCCTTCTTGGCCTTGCGGGTCACGGCGGACTTGGCCTTGGTCGCGGCCTTCTTGGCCTCCGCCTTGGCCTCGTCATCCTTCGCGGCCGCCATCGCGGCGTCGCGCTCGGCGTCGATCCGCTTCTTCTCCGCCTCGGCGTCGGCGAGCACCTTCCTGGCCCACTGCGCCTTCTCCGCGTCGGTGGGCTCGGGCAGCTTCTCGGTGACGTAGGGGCCGAATCGGCCGTCCTTGACCACGATCTCGTGACCGGTCTCGGGATCCACGCCCAGCGGACGCCCGTCCTGCGGGGTGGCGAAGAGTTTCTCGGCCACCTCGAGCGTGAGCTCGTCGGGGCTCATCCCCTCCGGCAGGTTGGCGCGCTGCGACTCCTGCTCGCCGCCCTCCCCCGCGACCATGCGCTCGAGGTACGGACCGTAGCGCCCGACACGGACGTGGACCGGTCGTCCCTCGGAGTCGTCGAAGACCCGGATGGAGTTGATGCTGCGGGCATCGATGGCCTCGAGGTTCACGTCGATGAGGTTCTTGAGCCCGACCGCGTGATCCCCGTCCCCGGCCGACCCGGCGCCGTCGGGGTCACCGAAATAGAAGCGACGCAGCCAGTCGTCGCGGTTCTCGCGCCCCTCGGCGATCTCGTCGAGCTCGTCCTCCATGAGCGAGGTGAAGTCGTAGTCCACCAGTCGACCGAAGTTCTGCTCGAGCAGACCGATCACGGCGAACGCCACCCAGCTGGGCACGAGGGCGTTGCCCCGCGAATACACGTACCCACGGTCCTGGATGGTGCGGATGATGCTGGCGTAGGTGGAGGGGCGGCCGATCCCCATCTCCTCCATGACCTTGACCAGGCTCGCCTCGGTGTAGCGGGCCGGCGGGCTGGTGGTGTGGCCGTCGGCGGACAGATCCGAACCCGTGAGCGCCTGCCCCTCGCTGAGCCGGGGCAACCGCCGCTCGGCGTCGTCCGCCATGGGCTTGTCGGACGACTCGGTGGACTCCTCGGCGGCCTCGACGTACGCCTTGAGGAAGCCGGGGAACGTGATGGTGCGGCCCGAGGCCGCGAAGGTGGCCCGGCTGTACCCGGACGGGTTCTCGCCCGCGGCGCCCGTGATCCGGATGCTCACCGACGTGCCCTTGGCGTCGGCCATCTGGGAGGCGACCGTGCGCTGCCAGATGAGCTCGTACAGGCGGTACTCCTCGGCATCCAGCGCGCTGTGCAGCTGACCGGGCGTCGCGAAGGACTCCCCGGCCGGGCGGATGGCCTCGTGCGCCTCCTGGGAGTTCTTGACCTTGCGGGTGTACTGACGCGGGGTGGGCGAGACGTACTCGCTGCCGTACAACTCCGTGGCCTGCGCACGCGCGGCCGACATGCCGCCCTCGGACAGCGTCGTGGAGTCGGTACGCATGTAGGTGATGTAGCCGTTCTCGTACAACCGCTGGGCGATGCGCATGGTGCGTTCGGAGGTGTAGCGCAGCTTGCGGCCGGCCTCCTGTTGCAGCGTCGAGGTCATGAACGGCGCGTAGGGACGCCGGGTGTACGGCTTGGACTCCACGGAATCGACCACGAAGTCGGCACCGTCGAGGGCGTCCGACAACGCACGGGCCGCGGCCTCCTCGAGCACCACCGCGTCCTTGGCCGCGCCGGTGGTCTTGAGGCGGCCGTTCTGGCCGAAGTCGCGGCCCTGGGCGACCCGGGCACCGTCCACCGCGGCGAGGCGGGCCGTGAAGCTGCGCGGCTCCCCCGCGTCCCCGCCGGTGGCCTGCTGCGTCGTCAGGGTCGCGGTGATGTCCCAGTAGTCGGCGGCGACGAACGCCATGCGCTCCCGCTCGCGCTCGACGATCACGCGGGTGGCCACGGACTGCACGCGGCCCGCGGAGAGCCGCGGCATGACCTTCTTCCACAGGACCGGGGAGACCTCGTATCCGTAGAGACGGTCGAGGATCCGGCGGGTCTCCTGGGCGTCGACCAGGTCGGTGTCCAGCTCGCGCGTGTTCTCTGCGGCGGCGAGGATCGCGGGCTTGGTGATCTCGTGGAACACCATGCGCTTGACCGGGACCTTGGGCTTGAGCACCTCGAGCAGGTGCCAGGCGATCGCCTCGCCCTCGCGGTCGGGGTCGGTGGCCAGGAGGAGCTGGTCCACGCCGGCCAGTTCCTTCTTGAGCTCGGCGACCTTCTTCTTCTTGTCCGCGCTCACCACGTAGATCGGCTCGAAGTTGTCCTCCGGGTTCACGCCGAGCCGCGCCCACGGCTCCTTCTTGTACTTGGCCGGGATGTCGGCGGCGCCCTTGGGCAGGTCACGGATGTGGCCGACCGACGCCTCGACCACGTAGTCGGACCCCAGGTAGGGCTGGATCTTGCGGGCCTTGGTGGCGGACTCGACGATCACCAGGCTCCGCTTTCCGCCCGATGCTGTCTGCTTGCTCGCCACTGAACTGCTCCCAACCTGCGCTGATCCGTCGGCGACGTGTGTCGCCGAACTCCGGTCCCGGATACGGTACGCGTGCCGGGGCCTGTCTATGAGAATTCATACCAGGCCAGGGGCGCTCCCCGAGAGTCGCGTTCCGCCGCGGTTCCACCCCCGAGGCCGTGGACGGGCGCCGGTGCTCCGCCCTCTCCTCCCCCATGCGGAGGTGGGCCGAGGTGCCCTGGTGACGGTGAGAGATCGGCGACCCGGTGGGGATCGGTGCGCGGACGCATCCCTATATATATGTCTCCGTTCGCACCGGGCCGCCTCGTCGTCGTCGTCGTGGTCGTGGTCGTCGCCGTGGCCGTCGCCGTCGCCGGCGTCTCCGGTCATCGAGGTCATCGGGCTCGCACGCCCCCGGACACCTCGCCCGGGGGCCGCGCGCACTCCCGCCGATTGGCACGGATAGACAGACCGGTCTATGGTGATGACGAGGGGGCACTACGCCTAACTGGAACGTGTTACCGTTTTCCAATTCCGCCGCGGCCACGGGTCGCGCCGGAACCGGCGTACCGTCGGTGGCCGTACGGGAGTCACGACCAGCCCCGATCATCTCAGACGCAACGGAGGTCAGCAGCGGTGGGCAATGTGTCCAAGACCAAGCTGGACAAGGTGGTCATCCGCATCGCGGGCGACTCGGGTGACGGCATGCAGCTCGCCGGTGACCAGTTCACCTCGGAGGCCGCGGCCTTCGGGAACGACCTGGCGACCCAGCCCAACTACCCGGCCGAGATCCGGGCCCCCCAGGGCACGATCCACGGGGTGTCGAGCTTCCAGATCCAGATCGCGGACTACGACATCCTCACCGCCGGGGACCGCCCCGACGTGCTGGTGGCGATGAACCCGGCCGCGCTCAAGGCCAACATCGACGACCTGCCCTCCGGCGGCATCCTCATCGTCAACTCGGACGAGTTCACCAAGCGCAACCTCACCAAGGTGGGGTACGAGTCCAACCCCCTCGGCTCCCCGGCCTTCGAGGCGTTCCAGGTGCACGAGGTGGCCATGGGCACGCTGACCATCGGCGCCGTCGAGTCCGTGGACATCGGCAAGAAGGACGCCGAGCGCTGCAAGAACATGTTCGCGCTGGGCTTGCTGACCTGGATGTACGGGCGCACGGTCGACTCGATCGAGAAGTTCCTGGGCAGCAAGTTCGGCAAGAAGCCCGCCATCCTCGAGGCCAACGTCCTGGCCCTGCACGCGGGCTGGAACTACGGCGAGACCACCGAGGCCTTCGCCTCGGAGTACGAGATCATGCCGGCCCAGCTGCCGAAGGGTCGCTACCGCCAGATCACCGGCAACACGGCGATGGCCTACGGCCTGGTCACCGCGGGCAGGTCGGCGGACATGCCCGTGTTCCTGGGCACCTACCCCATCACGCCCGCCTCGGACATCCTGCACGAGTTGAGCAAGCTCAAGCAGTTCGACGTGACCACCTTCCAGGCGGAGGACGAGATCGCCGGCATCGGCGCCGCCCTCGGCGCCTCCTACGGCGGGGCGCTGGGCGTCACCTCGACCTCCGGCCCCGGCCTCGCTCTCAAGTCCGAGGCCATCGGCCTGGCCGTCATGACCGAGCTGCCGCTGGTGATCATCGACGTCCAGCGCGGCGGCCCCTCGACCGGGCTGCCCACCAAGACCGAGCAGTCGGACCTTCTGCAGGCGCTGTTCGGGCGCAACGGAGAGTCGCCCGTCGCGGTGATCGCCCCGCAGTCGCCCTCGGACTGCTTCGAGATCGCCCGTGAGGCGGCGCGGATCGCGGTCACCTACCGCACCCCCGTCATCGTGCTGTCCGACGGCGCGATCGCCAACGGCTCCGAGCCGTGGCTCCTGCCGGACGTGGCCGACCTGCCGGCGATCGACAAGAACCTCGCCACCGCGCCCGCGACCGGCGCCGACGGAGAGACCGAGGCCGCCGGGGACTACCTCCCCTACGCCCGTGACCCCGAGACGCTGGCCCGCGACTGGGCGGTCCCGGGTGAGCCCGGTCTCGAGCACCGCATCGGCGGGCTGGAGAAGGCCAACGGCACCGGCAACATCTCGTACACCGCGGAGAACCACGATCTCATGACCCGGACCCGGGCCCTGCGGATCGCGCTCATCGACGTGCCCGACCTCGAGGTCGATGACCCGTCCGGCGAGGCCGACGTCCTGGTGGTGGGCTGGGGATCGTCCTACGGCCCCATCGGGGAGGCGGTCCGCCGCGCCCGCGCCAACGGCCACCGCGTGGCCCGCGCGCATGTCCGCCACCTCAACCCGCTCCCGGACAATATCGGCGAGGTGCTCGCCAAGTACCACCGGGTGCTCGTTCCGGAGATGAACCTGGGACAGCTCGCCATGCTGCTCAAGGCCCGTTTCCCGGCTCAGATCCAGCCCATCACCAAGGTGCACGGCATGGCGTTCTCGGCCGAGGAGCTGCAGACCGCCATCGAGGCGGAGTTCGCCGGGCGACTCACCCACACCGAGCACGACAAGTACCGTCTGGCGCTCGACGGGGTCATCACCACGACCGGCGAGCCCGCTGCGCGCAACCGGCGGATCGGCCACACCGCCACCGGCACCACCACCGCCAACCGAACCCGCTGACCCGCGAGCGAGGAGAGGATTTCCATGACCACCACCGAACCCGGACTCGTGGGCAGCCCGCTGCCCCTGGACGCGTTGGCCTCCGTACCCAAGAGCGATGCGCCGCAGAAGCCCAAGGACTACACCTCCGACCAGGAGGTGCGTTGGTGCCCCGGCTGTGGCGACTACGTCATCCTGGCCACCATCCGCGCCCTGCTGCCCAAGCTCGGTCTCAAGCGCGAGAACATCACGTTCATCTCCGGAATCGGCTGCTCGAGCCGCTTCCCGTACTACCTCGAGACCTACGGGATGCACTCGATCCACGGGCGCGCCCCGGCGATCGCCACCGGGCTGGCCACCGCCCGCCCGGACCAGTCGGTGTGGGTGGTCACCGGTGACGGCGACGCCATGTCGATCGGCGGCAACCACCTCATCCACACCCTCCGCCGCAACGTCAACCTCAACATCCTGATGTTCAACAACCGGATCTACGGGCTGACCAAGGGCCAGTACTCGCCCACCTCGGAGCCGGGCAAGGTCACCAAGTCCAGCCCCATGGGGTCGCTGGACCACCCGTTCAACCCGCTGTCGCTGGTGCTCGGCGCCCAGGCGAGCTTCGTGGCCCGCGCCCTGGACTCGGATCGCAAGGGTCTGACCGAGGTCCTCGAGGCCGCCGCCCGCCACCGCGGCACCAGCTTCGTGGAGATCCTGCAGGACTGCCCGATCTTCAACGACGGCTCGTTCGACCTGCTGCGCAAGGAGGACGCGGGCGACCACCTCATCGCGGTCCGCCACGGCGAGAAGATCATCTTCGGCGACGACGGTCAGCACTGCGTGGTCCGCTCCGGTTTCTCGCTGAAGGTCGCGGCGACCGCCGAGGTCGACGAGGCCGACATCATCGTCCACGACGCCCACGCCGAGGACCCCTCTTACGCGCACGCGCTGGCGAACCTGTCCAGCCAGGACCTCGAGTACACCGTCACCGGCATCATCCGGCAGGTGCACCGCGAGACCTACGACGACCAGGCCCGCGCCCAGGTCGCCGCCGCCAAGGAGACCGCACCGGCGGACCTGCAGTCCCTGCTCGACGGCAGCAACACCTGGACCGTCGGATAGTCGGACACGCTGGCCGGACGGCCACACCGGCGAGACCGCCCCGGGGGCGGTCACCGCGCGGATCTGCATTCAGAGCCGGGCGGTGACCGTCCCCGCGACGCGTCCCCGGGCGTCCCAGGTGCGCTCGACCACGTCGGCGGTACCGTGCTCGTCGATCCGCAGCGCCGTCGTCGACCGGGTCCCGTACCACCGGCCGATCCGGACGAACCGCGACGACAGGCGCCACTCGTGCCAGAGCGGGACCCCCGTCCGCGGCAGGTGCCGGATCGGCGCCTTGCGGCGATCGGCGAGCAGGTCGAGTAGCGGGCCCGACCAGTCCTGACCGGAGATCGCCTCGGTGCCCAGGAGGGTTCGCACCTGCGCGACCGCGCCGACGACCTTGGGCCACGGGGTGTCGGGTGCCGCGTTGGACAAGCCGTGGACCCCGGTGCCCAACCGCATGGGCCCCCGACCTGACCGGTTGGAGGCCCACCACATCTCGTCGAGGTCGCCGGCCAGGAGGTTGACCGGCCCGTACCTGCCCAGATCGTCGACGACGTGCTGGGCGAACCCGGTCACGGGGACCGGTCCGGTGAGCGCGTCGACCGGAAGCTCACCCCGGGATGCTGCCGCCGGGCGCTCGGGGCCGCCCTCCCGGACGTTGGTGACCGCCGCCAACCGCGCCCCGGCGGCCAGCGAGAGCCACGTC
>NZ_JAALEF010000006.1:0-9784 GCF_014145245.1 Dietzia sp. B44
CGGGATCCCCGATGGAGGTGTCCTCCACGGGGACCACACAATCGGCACCCTCGGGGACCGGCGCACCGGTCATCACCTTGCAGGCCTCGTCGTCGTCGACCCGTGGCCCCGGTCCGTCACCGGCGTGGGTCGTCCCCACCACCCGGAGCCGCACCGGCGAGTCCGGACCGGCCCCGGCGATGTCGGCCGACCGCACCGCGTAGCCGTCCATCTGCGAGTTCACGAACAGGGGGAGGTCCACCGACGCGAGCAGGTCCCGTGCGAGCACCGAGTCCGCGCACGCCACGACCGGCAACCGCGTGCTCTGGGCGGCCCGCTCCAGCACCGGCGCGAGATGCGTGCGCAGGAGCTCTCGGTACCCGGCGGGAGACGGCCGGGATACGGGGTGGGTCGGGCGGTCGGGGTGGGAGGCCATGCCCCCACGGTAATCGCGTTGTACTGTGCCTACGGTCCGCGCGCGGGGCGCAGGCGGGGAAATAAAGGGGAGACGGTGGCGGACGGCGCGCGGGGTTCGAGGAAGCTGTGGTCTGTCCACGGCGACGGCAAGAACATCAGGCCCGGCGAGGTCGTGGCCCCGATGGAGCGCCTGAGCTGGCCCCGGACGATCGGCATCGGCGCCCAGCACGTGGTCTCGATGTTCGGTGCCACGTTCGTCTTCCCCATCATCATGGGGCTCAACCCGCAGCTCGCGATCCTCTTCTCCGGCGTGTGCACGCTGCTGTTCCTGGCGATCGTCAAGGGGCAGGTCCCCAGCTACCTGGGCACCTCGGTGGCGTTCGTCGGGGCGGTCGCGGCGATCCGCGCGCAGGGCGGCACGAGCGCGGAGGTCACCGGCGCGATGCTGGTGGCGGGTGCGACCCTCGCCGTGGTCGGCGTCATCGTGCACGTGGTGGGCGGGCGCGTGGTCACCGCCGTGCTGCCCCCGGTCGTCACCGGCGCCGTGGTGATGCTGCTGGGCTTCAACCTGGCGCCCGTGGTGGCCGAGACCTACTGGCCGCAGGACCAGTGGGTGGCGCTGACGGTGATGATCGCGCTGGTCCTCATGACGGTGGGCCTGAAGGGCTTCGCCGGCCGGATCGCGATCTTCCTCGCGCTGATCTTCGGCTACGTCCTGTCCTGGGTGCTCGACCTGGTGACCGGTCCCATCACCTCGTTCAGCGCCACCGCCGGCGAGGTGACCGAGCACCTGCGGGTGGACTGGTCGGGCGTCGGGGACGCGCCGTGGCTCGGGTTGCCGCCCATGACCGACGAGGCCGCGGGCGTGGTGGGCATCCACGCGCCCGACTTCTCCCTGGCGTTCGTGCTGCTGATCGTCCCCGGGATCATCGCCCTGATCGCCGAGAACGCGGGTCACGTCAAGGCGATCGGCGAGATCACGCGCACCGAGACCGACGGCCTGATGGGCCGCGCCCTGGCCGCCGACGGTGCGGGCACCGTCCTGGCCACCTCGTTCGGCGGATCGGCGACGACGACGTACGCCGAGAACATCGGGGTGATGGCCGCGACCAAGGTCTACTCCACGGCCGCGTACGTGGTGGCGGCGCTGACCGCGATCCTCCTGGGCTGCTCGCCCAAGCTGGGCGCGGTGATCTCGGCGACGCCCGGCGGCGTGCTGGGCGGGATCACCGTGGTGCTCTACGGGATGATCGGACTGCTCGGGGCGAAGATCTGGAAGGAGAACCGGGTCGACTTCGGCAACCCGCTCAACCTGGTCCCGGTGGCGGCGGGCGTGGTGATCGCCGTGGGCGACACGACCCTGACCGTGACGGACGACTTCCAGCTCGGCGGGATCGCGCTCGGCACCCTCGTGGTGGTGCTGGGGTACCACCTCGCCCGGCTGATCGCGCCGCAGTTGAGAGCGCAGGCCGAGCGCGACGAGATCCACGAGCTCACCCTCCTCGGGCCGAACCCGGAGGTGGAGGTGCCGGAGAGGTAGACGGCGGGGTGGCGCTCACGCGCCTACACTCGACCAGAACGCCCGGCAGATCGGAGGTGCGCGTGACCGCGACCGACATCCCGAGCCCTCGGCCGCGCCCCGACGGCGCGCGGCCGGCCACCCCGTTGCTCATCGACACCTTCGGTCGCACCGGGCGGGACCTGCGCGTGTCGCTGACGGAGAAGTGCTCCCTGCGCTGCACGTACTGCATGCCGGAGGAGGGGCTGCCGCCCATCCCGGAGGCCGCACGCATGACCACCGACGAGGTGATCCGGCTGGTCACGCTGGCGCATCACGACCTCGGGGTCCGCGAGGTGCGCTTCACCGGCGGCGAACCCCTGATGCGGCAGGACCTCGAGAGGATCGTCGCCGGGACCCGGGAGGCGTGCCCTGACCTTCCGATCGCCCTCACCACCAACGGCGTGGGCCTCGAGCACCGGGTGGGCGCACTGGTCGAGGCCGGGCTCGACCGGATCAACATCTCCCTGGACACGGTCGACCGCCTCGAGTTCGCCGAGCTCACCCGTCGCGACCGGCTGCCGTCGGTGCTCCGCGGGGTCCGTGCCGCGGTCGAGGCGGGACTCGCCCCGGTCAAGGTCAACGCCGTGCCGATGAGGGCCACCCTGCCGGGGGCTCCCGACCTGCTGGAATGGGCTCTCGAGGAGGGCGTGCAGCTGCGGTTCATCGAGGAGATGCCGCTCGACGCCGACAACACCTGGTCCAGGGTCGAGATGGTCACGGCGCAGGAGCTGCTCGACGTGTTGGGTGCGCGCTTCGACCTGGTGCCCGCCGGTCGCGAGGACCCGTCCGCCCCGGCCGAACTGTGGGAGGTGGCCGGACGCTCGGTCGCGGGGTCCCCGGCCCACGTCGGGGTGATCGCCACCGTCACCCGCAACTTCTGCGCGGCCTGTGACCGGACGCGGCTGACCGCCGAGGGGACCGTGAGATCCTGCTTGTTCAGTGATGACGAGACCGACGTGTTGGGTGTGTTGCGCTCCGGGGCGCGGGACGCGGAGATCGCCCGGGTGTGGCGCGGGGCGATGTGGGGTAAGCAGGCCGGGCACGGCATCGGTGGGACGGCGTTCCACCGGCCGCGCCGGTCGATGGGTGCCATAGGCGGATGACGTGTCACCGAAAGCGGCGGCGGCGCGTCGGGGGCACGGGCTAGAGTCGACACCGTGAGCAGGACATCGAGAATGATCACCGTGGGGTACTACGCGGCGGCCGAGGACGCGGCCGGCACCGCACGCGAGCGCCTCCACACGGACGCGACGACCATCGGTGAACTGGCCCGGGAGGTCTGCGAGAGGCACGGTGAGCCGTTGGCCAGCATCGTCACGGTGTCGTCCTTCCTCATAGGCGAGGAGACCACGCGCGACCCCCTCGCCTCGATCGACGGGGTCTCCGTGATCGACATCCTGCCCCCCTTCGCCGGGGGTTGACCGGTGGGTCGGCGTCAGGGGATCGCGGTGGTGGGCGTGGCCCTGATGTGTTCCGGGCTCGCGTGTGCGACCGAGGAGCCGGAGGCCACCGCGACCGTCTCGCTCGGGGTGGCCGCCGCGCCGTCGTTGTCCGTCGCGTTCACCGACCTCATCCAGATCTTCGAGGAGGAGAATCCCGGGGTCCGGGTCCACCTCGAACTGGGGCGGTCGGACGAGATCGCCGAGGGGTTGTCCGATCGCACGGACCTCAACGTCTTCGCCTCCGCGAGCGAGGAGGTGATGGACCTCGCCGTGGCACAGGGAGCCGCCGCGGAACCGCAGATCTTCGCCCGGAACCACGTGGTCGTGGCGGTGCCGTCCGGGAACCCCCTCCGCGTGCGCGGACTGGGCGACCTGTCCCGCCCGGACCTGCGCGTGGGCCTGTGTGTGCCGGACACCCCGTGTGGCAAAGCGACCGAGAAGGTGCTCGCCGCCGCGGCGGTGGAGCCCACGGACGTCACATGGGAGGACGGGTCCCGCGCGCTCAGTGTCCGGCTCGCGGACAACGAGATGGACGTCGGGATCGTCTACCGCACTGACGTCGCGAGCTCGCACGGGTGGGTGGCGCCCGTCAGTCCCGAGGGTCGCGAGCGGGACCTGATGCGGTCGGCGGGAACGACCCGGTGCGTCCTGGCCCGCGTCCCCAGCGGGGAGAGCGGGCCCGGGGGCGAGGCCGAACGGGTGGCGGCCGACCGTTTCCGCGAGCTCGTGACCTCCGAACGCGGCCGCCGGACCCTCGAGGGTGCCGGACTGGACGCGCTGCCGGAGTGACCCGGGGTACTGAAACCCGGGTTCTCGACGTCACGCGGTGAGGCATCGCCCGCTGAGCCGACCCGTGATGGCCGACCTCTCGACGTAGGGCTGACGCCAGGTGCGGCCGTCGGAGGAGGAGTCGCGGTTGTCACCCAGGAGGAGATAGTGCCCGGCCGGGACGTGGAAGTCACCGCGGTAGTACGACGACGAGGCGTACAACTCCTCGAGGGGTACGCCGTCCACGCGGACCGCGCCGCCGTCGATCTCGATGCGCTCGCCGGGCAGGCCGACCACCCTCTTGAGCACGCGGCCGACCACCTCGGCGTGATCCACCACGACCAGGTCGCCCCGGCGGATCGGTGTGGGCCGTCGGAGCGACCTGGTGAGAACGAGCTGCCCGGCACGCAGGGTCGGTTCCATTGAGTCGGATCGGACGCGGGTGAGCCACCACATCAGGGCGCGTGCTCGTGGTGGTCGTGACCGTGGTGGTCGTGGTCGTGCCCCTCGGCGTACTTGAAGAATCGCACGTAGGCGTCCATGTACTCGCGGGCGGCGACGAGGTCGTCGGGGTCGAAGCCCCTGAGCGCGATGGCGTGGTCGAAACGACGCTCGAGCTCGTCCCACCGGTCCTCGTCGACCAGGCCCCTGAGGGGCTCGATGCTGCCGAGCTCCAGCGCCTCGTCGGCGGCCACCACCCGAGGAGGGTCGACGCCGGCACCGGCGGGCGCGAGTCCGCTGAAGCCGGCGCCCTCGCCCGCGCGGTGCACGCGGACCAAGGTCTCGAGAAACCACCTGTCGGCGACCTCCCTGGTCTCGCCGCCCGCGACCCGGACGCGCCGGACCTTGTCGAAGACGGCGCGGACCTCGTCCTCGCCCCCGGGGTGGACCCACTTGAGGGCGACATTGACGTTGCCGCTGTCGAGGGCACGGCGGCCGTCGGTGACGGCCGGGCCGTCCTCGGTGTCGCAGTGGGCGGAGGCCTCACGGACGACGAGTCCGAGCAGCGTGCCGAAGATCGAGGT
The DNA here is from genome assembly GCF_014145245.1 of Dietzia sp. B44. NCBI lineage: Bacteria > Bacillati > Actinomycetota > Actinomycetes > Mycobacteriales > Dietziaceae > Dietzia > Dietzia sp. B44. The sequence goes on from NZ_JAALEF010000006.1 coordinate 5,193, forward strand.
GACGTTCATGACGGGGTCCTTTCCCTGGTCTGAACTGGTACGTCTCAGACGGTAGCGCCCGAACGGGAGGGTTCCCATGACCTAGGTCAAGCCCCGCCCGCCCGCGCCTCCAGTCCCTCCGGATCGAGCAGGTCGACCTCGGCTCCGCGCACCTCGACAAGACCCTCGCGCCCGAGCGCGGCGAGTCGGCGGCTCAGGGTCTCGGGGATGGTACCGAGGTAGGTGGCCACGTCCTTCTTGGACATCGGCAGTCGCACCGTCACCACCCCGTCGACGCCTCGGACGGCGGGCAGGTCGAGCAGATATGAGGCGAGCCGTGCGCCGACGTCGGCCAGCGTGCGGGCCGCGAGCATCCGCTCTGTGGACTCCAGGCGGATGGCGAGCGAGCGCAGCATGGATGCGCCGATGTCCGGGTATCGGTTCAGGAGCCCGGCCAGCGAACCGTGCTCGAAGACGCACATCGTCGTGGGGTCGAGCGCGACGCAGTCGTTCTCCGGACGTGTCCCGGTGAGGAAGCCGCTCTCGCCCTCGACGTCGCCGGGGCCGAGGAGGCGCAGCGTGGCCTCGCGGCCGTCCTCCGCCGTGCGGCCCACCTTGACCAGCCCCTCGTGCACCACGAGCAATCGCGGCGACGACTGCCCCGCGCGCACGATCCACTCGCCGCGCTCGACGCGGAGCGGACGCGCCATCGAGGCCACCTCGGCCTGCTGCCGGGGTGAGAGCCGGGCGAAGAGCGGCACCGCCGCGACGCATGACTCGGCGTGCTGGTGGTCGTGAGAGGGGGTCATCGGGTCCCATTGTGACCGCGGGTGCTCCCTCGCGTGGGGCTGATCGTGAGCGCGGCGGTCGTCGGGCACACCCGCGGGACTAGACCAGCCAGTCGTTGGGGGCGAAGAGCTCGGCGTGAATCCGCTGTTCGGGCACGCCGGCCTCGATGAACGTCGCGCGCACCGACTGGAGGAAGCCGGTGGGCCCACACAGGAAGACGTGTGCGCCCGCCGGGAGCTCGACGGAGGAGAGGTCCATGACGCCGTGGTGGACCGCGCCCGGTCCGGCGGTCGTGTCCGCGCCGTGCTCGTACCAGGTGTGCACCTCGGCGTCGGCGAGCAGCGAGGACTCGCCGGCCACCTCATCGGCCAGAACGTGCTGGTCGGGCGAGCGGTCGGCGTGCAGGATCAGGACTCGCCGGGGATCGTCCGTCGCGGACAGGTGCGCGATCATACCGAGCATCGGGGTGATGCCGATCCCGGCCGAGCACAGGACGACCGGTGCCGCGTCCGGGCCCGACCCGGTTCCCGCGGCGTCCAGGACCAGGTCACCGAACGGCAGCGTGACCTGGAGCGTGGTGCCGACCCGGGCGTGGGCGTGCAGCCACCCGGAGACCTCACCGGCGGGGCACGGACCCGCGCCACCGGAGACCGCGTCGACCCGGCGGATGCCGATCCGCCACGTGCCCGACCCCGGCGCCGCCGACAGCGAGTACTGACGCAACTGACGCGCGCCGTCGGGCAGCACCACGCCGACGGAGGTGTACTGGCCGGGTCGGAAGTCCGGCAGGTCGCCACCGTCGGGACCGCCGAGGGTCACCACGGTGACGGAATCGGTGACGTCCTCCCGGGCCAGGACGACGGCGGTCCGGAAGACGTCTCCCGGCTCGACCCGGGCCTCGGCGTAGAGGGCGTTCTCGAAGTCCACGAGGACGCCCGCCATGATCCAGTACACCTCGTCCCACGCGGCCGCGATCTCCGGGGTGATCGCCTCGCCCAGCACCTGGACGATCGCGTCGAAGAGGTTGTCGTGGACCACCTGGTACTGGTCGGCGGTGATCCCGAGGCTCGCGTGCTTGTGGCCGATCCGGGCCAGCATGTCGACGGGGCTCTTCCCGTCCACCAGCAGCGTCGCGAAGGTGGCGATGGAGGCGGCGAGCGCGCGCTGCTGGGCGCCCAGCTTCTGGTTGCCGCGGTTGAAGGTGTCGCGCAGGAGCTCGGGGTGGTTGCCGAACATCGTGCGGTAGAACACCGGGGTGATCTCGTCGATGTGCGCCCCGATGACCGGGAGCGTGTCGCGGATGATCGGGACGTGGTGCGGCGAGAGCTCCCGCGGATGGGCGAGGATCGTCTCGAGTGAGGTGAGCGACGTGGTCATGCGGATCTCCTTCAGTGGGCGCGACGGGGTCACCCGGGCACCTGGGGTGCCGGGCGTCGAGGGGGTGTGGGTCGGTGGTCGCCGACCGGTCAGTGGGCGGGTCCCAGGCTGAGCAGGACCTGCCTGGTCGGGGTGTGGACGATGCCCGAGACGGTGAGTGGATCGAGGGCGGCGAAGAACGCCTCGCGGGCCTCGGCCAGGGCTCGGCGGAGGCTGCAGTTGCCGGCCAGCGGGCAGGGCGCCGGGCCCTCGCACTGCACCACCTCGCCGGGTCCCTCGAGTTCACGCAGCAGCCGCCCGACGGACGCCTGACGACCGGCCTCGGTGATCGCGAGACCACCGCCCCGGCCCCGGCGGGACTCGACGAGGCCGAGCTCCACGAGCCGGGAGACGGTCTTGGCCACGTGGCTCGTCGACGCGTTCACCGACTCGGCGATGCCCCCGGCGGTCATCCGGTCCCCGCGCCCGTCGGCCACGGCGAGACGCATGAGGGCGCGGAGCGCGAGATCGGAGAACCTGGACAACTGCACGAGGCCGAGCGTGCCATAGTGCGAACCGCCGGAGCGCATTTGTCCGCAGTGATCTCAAATACGTTCTGAGCTGGGCATTTGGCGGGCGTGTCACCAGCAGGAACGCGGGGTCCCCCTCACCGTCGCGGCCTGTCGGACCCTCGGCGGAGCACCTCGGCGGGGGTGGGGGAGGGCGCGGCTAGGATCGATCCCCATGGCAGCCTCCCTCCTCGTCGCCGGCACCACGTCGGATGCCGGCAAGAGCGTGGTGGTGACGGCACTGTGCCGGGCGTTCGCCCGGCGGGGCGTCAGGGTCGCGCCGTTCAAGGCGCAGAACATGTCCAACAACTCGATGGTCGTCCGGGGGCCGGCGGGCTTCGGGGAGATCGGGCGCGCGCAGTGGATCCAGGCCCTCGCGGCACGCGCCGAGCCCGAGGTGGCGATGAACCCGGTGCTGCTCAAGCCGGGCGGCGACCGGCGCAGCCACGTGGTGGTGATGGGCCGCCCCGCCGGGACGGTCTCGTCCAGGGACTTCGTCGACGGTCGCGTGCATCTTGCCACCGCCGCCCATGCCGCATACGACGACCTGGCCGACCGGGTCGACCTGGTGCTGTGCGAGGGCGCGGGCAGTCCTGCCGAGATCAACCTCCGTGCCGGTGACTACGTCAACATGGGCCTGGCCCGTCACGCCGACATGCCGGTGGTCGTGGTGGGCGACATCGACCGCGGCGGGGTCTTCGCCGCGATGTACGGCACGGTGGCACTCCTGGATGCCGCCGACCAGCGGCTCGTCGCAGGCTTCGTCGTCAACAAGTTCCGCGGTGACCCCTCGCTCCTCGGACCGGGGCTGGACCACCTCGAGGCGCTCACCGGACGGCGGGTCCACGGAGTGCTGCCCTGGAGCCCCGACGTGTGGCTCGACTCCGAGGACGCGCTGGACATCGGCGGTCGCCGCGCCGACGCCGGCCGGGCGTTGCGGGTCGCCGTGATCCGGCTGCCCCGGATCAGCAACTTCACCGATGTCGACGCGCTGGGGCTGGAGCCGGCCGTCGACGTGGAGTTCGTCACCGACCCCCGGACCGTCCGGGGCGCGGACCTGGTGGTCCTGCCCGGCACGCGCGCGACGATCGACGACCTGGCCTGGCTCCGCTCCCGCGGTCTGGACCGCGCGGTGATCGACCACGCCCACGCCGGGGGGTCGGTGTTCGGCATCTGCGGTGGCTTCCAGATGCTCGGCCGACTCGTCCGGGACCCGGAGGGGGTGGAGGGTCCCGAGGGCGCGGAGGTCGACGGGCTCGGGCTGCTGGACGTGGAGACGGAGTTCGGGCCGGAGAAGGTCCTGCGGCTGCCCACCGGGGAGGCGCTCGGTCAGGCGGCGGCCGGGTACGAGATCCACCACGGGCGGATCGGCCTCGGCGCGGACCCCGAGTTCCTCGGGGGTGCGAGGCGCGACGGTGTGGCGGGCACCATGTGGCACGGGAGCCTCGAGTCCGACGGGTTCCGTCAGGCCTACCTCGCGGAGGTGGCGGCCCGTGTCGGCCGGGTCCGCGAACCCTCCGGTGTGGACTTCGCCGCCGCACGCGAGAGGCGACTGGACCTGCTGGGTGATCTGGCGGAGGAGCACCTCGACCTGGACGCCCTGCTGGAGCTGGCCCGCGAGGGCGCGCCGGAGATGCCGTCCCTGCCGCCGGGGTCGGAGCGGTGATCCTCGTCCTGGGTGGGACCGCTGAGGCGCGGGAGCTGGCGAGACTGCTGCAGGACGCGGGTCACGAGTTCTGCTCGTCCCTGGCGGGGAGGGTGGCGCGTCCGCGCCTGCCCGTGGGCCGGGTCCGGATCGGCGGCTTCGGCGGGGTCGAGGGGCTCCGCGACCACCTCTCCACGCACCGGGTCCGCGTGGTCGTGGACGCCACGCACCCGTTCGCCGCGGGGATCTCCGCC
>NZ_JAALEF010000072.1:0-2693 GCF_014145245.1 Dietzia sp. B44
ACCGCGGCCCTGCCCCCGCAGCCCCCGTACGGCGACGATCCCGGGGCGACAGCACCCGCGAAGTCGGGCCGGGGTCTGGTGGTCGCCGGACTGGTGGCTGCGATGCTCGTCTCGGGCGGACTGGGCGGCTGGATCGGTGCCACGGTGGCGGGCGGCGGAGGCAGCGGGAGCCTCGCCTCCCCGATCACCGCCGTCCAGCCCGAGGGTGAGGCCCCGGACGGCACGGTCGAGTCCGTCGCCGACAAGGTCCTGCCGAGCGTGGTCTCGATCGACGTCCGCGGGCAGACCGGACGCGGTGAGGGATCCGGCGTGGTGCTGGCCCAGGACGGTCTGATCATCACGAACAACCACGTCATCGCGATGGCGGCGACCGGCGGCCAGATCGAGGTGCGCTTCAACGACGGGTCGAGGGCGCCGGCGACGGTCGTCGGCACCGACCCCGCCACGGACATCGCCGTGATCAGGGCGGATACCGACCGGTCGCTCACCCCGATCGCGCTCGGGTCCTCCTCGAACCTGGACGAGGGGCAGACCGTCGCGGCGGTGGGTTCCCCGCTCGGCCTGTCCGGCACCGTGACGACCGGCATCGTCTCCGCGCTCGACAGGCCGGTACGGGCGGGCGGCGCGCAGTCCGACCAGAACACGGTGATCGACGCCATCCAGACCGATGCGGCGGTCAACCCGGGCAACTCCGGCGGCGCGCTGGTCAACATGAACGGTGAGCTGGTCGGCATCAACTCCGCCATCGCCTCGCTGGGCTCGGGGAACTCGGGATCGATCGGCCTGGGCTTCGCGATCCCGGTCGACCAGGCCCGGCGGATCGCGGACCAGTTGATCAAGCAGGGGTTCGCCACCCGTGCGGTCCTCGGGGTCTCGGTGAGCGACCAACCCGATATCGACGGTGCGCTGGTCCGGACCACCGAGGTGGGAGGCCCCGCCGCTCAGGCGGGCATCGAGGAGGGGGCGGTGATCACCATGGTCGGGGAGCGGCTGATCGAGAGCGGCGACGCGCTGGTCGCCGCGATCCGGTCGAGGGCTCCGGGGGAGACGATCTCCGTCACCTATGCTGCTCGTGTGGGCGATCAGCCGACGACTGTCGACGTGGTACTGGGAGAGGCGAGATGAGCACGAGATTCGACCCGAGGTCTCTGCCCGGTGGGCGCAGGATCCAGACGGACGTGGATTTCGACCCCTCGGCCGCCGTCCCGGCGGACACCCCCATCGCGGGTCGCGCGATGGTCGTGGTGGTCACCGACCGGCTGGATGAGCGCGAGGACTCGATCGGTCCGTTGGTCACCGAGCTGCTCGAGGAGGAGGGTTTCCTGGTCGGCGGCGTCGTCGGCGTGGCGTCCGACGAGTCCGAGGTCCGCAAGGCCCTCGAGACCGCGGTGGTCGGCGGCTTCGACTTCGTCGTGACCGTGGGTGGTACCGGGGTCGGTCCACGGGACATCACCCCCGAGGTCACGGAGGAGATCCTCGATCAGCGGTTGCCCGGCATCGCCGAGGCCATCCGGTCGTCGGGTCTCACGGCCGGCGCGGTCGACTCGATCGTCTCCCGTGGGTTGGTCGGGGTGTCCGGCAGTACGGTGGTCGCCAACCTCGCGCCCAGCCGCGCGGCCATCCGGGACGGGATGGCCACGTTGTGCCCGCTCGTCTCGTACGTGGTGGCGCAGTTGTCGGCGATAGACGAGCTGTGACCGACGGCGCCCCGGACCGCAGGGCACAGGACTCCAGCGCCCCGATCACCAGCGCTTCGTACAGCAGCGCCCGGATCGACGACGTGTTCGGCGAGACCCTGCCGCGGACCACGTCCGACGAGGCCCGTGACCTCGACGCCCGGCTCGGGGACGACTGGTGGAGGGAGCAACGCCCTCCCCACCACGGGTGAGACCCGCATCAGCGGTGTCGGCGGGGTCGCCGGGTGCCGGCGCTCAGGTCCGGCGCTGAGGTCCGGTTCCGGGTGACGGGGGCCCCGCGGCGGGGCGTGGTGTCAGGACTCGCCGGACGTGCTCCGCGGGTCCGACGGATGGGTGAGCGGGCGACCCGCGAGGAGGTCGCGGATCTCCACGAGGAGGTCGTTGTCCGAGGCCGGGGCGTCGATGCCCTTGCGCTTGGCGGCGGCCTCTTTCATCTTGTTCATCGGCCCCACCAGGACGAAGTAGATGATCGCGGCGATCAGCAGGAAGTTGATGATCGCGGTAAGTAGCAACCCGAAGTCCATCCTGGTCTCGGGGTTGTTGTCCAGTAGTTGGACGGCGAACCCGATCTCGCTGTTCCCGCCGAGCAGGGCGATGAGTGGGTTGATGATCGCGCTGGTGAAGGCGTCGACGATCGACGCGAACGCCGTGCCGATGACCACGGCGACGGCCAGGTCGATCACGTTGCCCTGCATGATGAAGTCTTTGAAGCCCTTGAGCATCCTGCACCCCTCTCTGGTGACGCGGTGTGGTCCACCACGTGCGTGGTCGTGCGTCCCGAACTGGACTGCAGAGACGTTACCAGCACGATTGGCCCCGCCGAGGCACTAGCGTCCTCTGCCGCTCCGCCGATCTGGCGCTGCGTCCCGTCATCCGTGCACCAGCACAGCCAGTGGCGTTCCGGCGGCCGTGGAGGCCAACCGGGCGGCGTCGGATTCCGGGACCTCGACGAGGATCGACCGGCTCCCGACCCGCCCGGCAGGGGTGTCCCGCACG
>NZ_JAALEF010000073.1:0-3268 GCF_014145245.1 Dietzia sp. B44
GGTGCCGGCGGCGGCCACCTCGGCGCCCTCGCCCTCGTCGATCACCGGGTTGTCCGGTGTTCCGGCGGGTTCGGCGACCGCGGTCTTGGCCTCGGCAGGCGTCGCGGCCTCGGCCTCGGCGGCCTCCTTCTCCGCGGACGTCTTCTCGCGCTTCGGCTGCTCCAGCCATGCGGCCTCGCGGGGCTCCGGCAGACCGCCGTCGCGGGTGACGGACTCCAGCAGGAGCTGGGCCACGTCCACGACCTCGACCTGACCCTCCAGTTCGGTGCCGTCGGTCTGCGCGGTGGCGCCGTCGGAGAGCATCACCCGACAGAACGGGCAGCCGGTGGCGATCTTGGTCGCCTTGGTCGACAGTGCCTCGTCGACGCGGTCGATGTTGATTCGCTTGCCGACCGTCTCCTCCATCCACATGCGCGCGCCGCCGGCGCCACAGCACATGGAGCGCTGGCCGTGGCGGGGCATCTCCGTGAGGGTCACTCCGGAACCGTCCATGAGCTCACGCGGAGCCTCGTAGACCTTGTTGTGACGGCCGAGGTAGCACGGGTCGTGATAGGTCACGCCGCCGTCGATCGGGGCGACCGGCACGAGTCGCTTCTCCCGCACGAGACGGTTGAGCAGCTGCGTGTGGTGGACCACCTGGTAGTCGCCGCCGAAGTCGCCGTATTCGTTTTTCAACGCGTTGAGGCAGTGGGCACAGGTCACGACGACCTTGCGCTGACCGGTGGGCACGCCGTCGAAGGCGTTGTTCATGGTCTCGATGTTCTGCTCGGCGAGCATCTGGAACAGGAACTCGTTGCCCGCGCGGCGGGCGGAGTCACCGGTACAGGTCTCACCCTGGCCCAGGACGGCGAACTTCACGCCGGCCGTGTGAAGCAGCGTGGCGACGGCCTGGGTGGTCTTCTTGGCGCGGTCCTCGAAGGCACCGGCACAGCCGACCCAGAAGAGGTACTCGGTGTCCGAGAAGTCCTCGATGTCCGAGCCGATGACCGGGATGTCGAAGTCGAGGGTCTTCATCCAGTCATCGCGGCCCGAGTTGTTTTGGCCCCAGGGGTTGCCCTTGTTCTCGAGGTTCTTGAACAGGCCGGCGAGCTCGGTGGGGAACTCCGACTCGATGAGCACCTGGTAGCGACGCATGTCGATGAAGTGATCGACGTGCTCGATGTCCACCGGGCACTGCTCGACGCAGGCGCCACAGGTGGTGCAGGACCACAGGGCCTCCGGGTCGATGATGCCGGCGGCCATCGGGTCGTCGGACACGTCGGCGGTGGTGTGGCCGACCAGCGGGCGCTGGGCCTCGAGGCGGGCGGCCTCGGGGATCCTGGCCAGCTTCTTCTCGTCCGGGTTGCCCTCGGCGTCGACGAGCCCCGTCTCCTCGCCCATCGTGGTCTTGCCGCCGGCGAGCAGGTACGGAGCCTTGGCGTGGGCGTGGTCACGCAGGGCCATGATCATGAGCTTGGGGCTCAGCGGCTTGCCGGTGTTCCAGGCGGGGCACTGCTCCTGGCAACGGCCACACTCGGTACAGGTGGAGAAGTCCAGCCAGCCCTTCCACGAGAAGTCCTCGATCGCGCCCGCACCCAGGACGGGCTCGAAGTCCTCGTCCGCCTCGGTGCGCTCCTCGATCTTCTCCATGGTCAGCGCCTCGCCGTCCATGGTCATCGGCTTGAGGGCGCCCAGCGCGGTGCGGCCGTCGGCCTCGCGCTTGAAGTAGATGTTGAAGAACGCGGAGAAGCGGTGCCAGGCGACGCCCCAGGTGATGTTGCGGCCGACGACGTACAGCCAGATCATGCCGGTGAGCAGCTTGATCAGCGCGAAGATGGAGACCATGAGCTCGTTGGCCGGCAGGACCGTGGAGATGGGGCCGGAGACCCAGTCGGTCGACCAGTGGAAGTCCTGGCCTTCGGCGCGGTACAGCGCGAGCTTGCCGGCCTTGACGAAGATCATGCCCAGGCCCTCGAGGAGGACGACGGCCTCCACGAAGTACGCGGCCCTGCGGTCGGAACCGTTGAAGCGGTTGAGGCCCCGACGCTGGTTGACCTGGCGGATGATGATGAGCACGGTGATGCCGATGACGGTGCCCAGGCCGAGGAATTCGTCGAGCCCGTGGTACCACGTCTGATCCGACAGCCACGGCCAGCCGCCGCGCGGGTTGAACGTCTGGATGTAGGCCTCGAACCAGACGATCGAGCCGAGCATGAAGCCGATCATGACGAACCAGTGGAAGAAGCCGACCGACCGCTTCCTGGCCATCCGGGTGTGGGCGGCCACCTCGACGAACGTGTTCTTCATCCGTAAGAACGGGGAGCCGAACCGGTTGAAGCCGTCCTTCTGGCCCAGCAGGATGCTCCGGACCATCCGCGATACGCCGCCGATGAATGAGGCCCAAGCAAATAAACTGAGCAGGACACCGATCGTCCCGAGAGTGATGGTCACGCCTGACATGGTTCGCGGCCTTTCGTCGCACTTCTCGACGCACGAGCACCTGACGACCCCAGGGGTGCCCGTCGACGGTCTTGTCGTTAAAGGTAAGCCACGCGGGCCCCGTCCCACGAGTTGAGGTTCCCCTTAGCGGAGTGCACTCGATTCGTGGGACGGGGCCCGCGGGTCGTTCTGGATCAGTTGGTGCGCAGCGTCAGACCGGGATGCGCGGCCAGGACGTCGGAGATCGGGACCGCCGACAGGCGCGGGACGTACCCGTTCTCCCTGGCCACGGCGTCGGCGTTGGCGCAGGTCCCGGTCTCGGCGACGTTGGAGGCGCTGGAGATCCCCAGGGCCTTGTCGCCCGAGAACACGACGCCGCCGCTGTCCCCGGGGAGGGCGCAGAGATCCACCGTGAACGCGTTGGCGATGGTGCGGGAGCCGGCGACGTCGATCATCGCGCCGACCTCGGAGACGGTGCCACAGGAGAAACCGGTCCGGAACCCGGTCTTGCAGGCCTTCTGTCCGACGACCGGGTCGGCTGTGCCGGTGATCGCCTGGGTGGTGTCGGGGCCGGCGCCGACCAGGTTGGTGCGGAAGCGGTCGGCGAGCTCCGGGTCGACGGCCACGAGCGCCGTGTCGATGCCGTCGCGCTGGGTCCGCGTCATGGTGCCGAACTCCTCGCCGTCGGCGAACGCGGCGCGGGTGCCGTCTGCGCCCGCACAGTGCGCGGCGGTGACGACGACGGGCGTGCCGTCGAGCTCGCCGTTGAACCCGGTGGAGCACTCGAGGATCCCGCCCGGGACCGCGACGGAGTAGGCGGTGCCCCCGGCGATGGGGCCGGTCGGCGCGA
>NZ_JAALEF010000074.1:0-8233 GCF_014145245.1 Dietzia sp. B44
GGCGAGGGCCGGCTCGACGACCAGACGATGCACGGCAAGACCCCCATGGGTGTGGCGGCGCTGTGTCGCTCGCACGCCGTGCCGGTGGTGGCCGTGTGCGGACGGCTGGACCTGGGTGCCGACCGCGTGGCGGAGGCCGGGTTCGCGGCCGCGGCCGCCCTCACCGAGCGGGAGCCGGACCTGGCCAGGTCGATGGCCAACGCGGGCGCGCTGTTGGAGGACGTGGCCGCGGAGGTCGTCTCGCGCATCCTGCCCTGACGATCGTCCGCTCGCCTAGCTCTCCTGCCGGACGTCCGGCTGACCCGTGACGGTCACCGTCGCCGCGACGCGGTCGTCCGCCGTCATCCACATCTGCAACCGATGTCCGGTCCGCCGACGCCGGATCGTCATCGACGACCCCGGGACCACGGGGTGCGAGTACTCGATCACGACGCGGTGGCGCTGCCTCAGCAGGTCCTGGTGATCCATGAGCTCGTCCTCGACGGCGTCGAGGTAGGCGGCGTTGTTGACGTGCTGGAGCAGGTCGAAATCCGTGCTGCGGAGGATGTGGGGCCGGTCCTCCGGTAGATCTTGTCCGGTGGACCCGACGGGCGGGGGCGTGGTCATGGCGGCCCACCGCAGGCGGTGGGTCTCCGTGGTCGCCGAGAGGGTGGCGAAGCCCTCGTCGCTGATGCGGGCGGGCACGCCGTGGGCGTTGACGTTGATCCAGAACGCCTCGGTCTCCACCAGTCCGTCGGGTCGCGGCCCGTCGTCGTCGGGGCCGTCCCGGTGCTCCGCCGTCAGTCGCACCCGCATGTTCGCCCACCGGGTGGACAATCCGGAGCACCAGCGCTGGAGGTGGGCGGTGGCCGGCCAGGAGATCGGCTCGATCACGTCGATCACGGTCCGCCGGACGATCCAGTACGGGTCGGTCCGCGCGTGACCGGTGGCCTCGAGATCGTCGCCCGCCACGTCCTGGAGGTACCGGGCGATGCTGTCCAACCGCAGCCGGCGCAGGGGATCGACCTCGCCCGTTCGCACCGTGCGGGAGGTGGAGTAGCCCGATCCGGCCGAGGGTGGAGGGGGAAGCGGTTGCGGGCCGTCATCCTGCACTGGGTCGGTCATCTATGTGGTCCTCTCGCGTGTCCGGTCCGGGCGGGCGCGTCGCGCCCTTCCGGTATCCCGCGACGGTCCGGCCACTGTAGACGTACTCCCACCGCGCGGCGGTCCCGGGCACGCCGGGCGACGGGTGGTCCATGATGGGGACACCGACAGACCCCGGAGGTCGACATGCGCAAGTGGCTCCTCGGCGCCCCCGTCGCCGCCCTGGCCGCCGTCGCGGCCTCGGACCTGAGACAGACCAGGTACCCGATCCTGCGGACCTTCCCCGTCCTGGGGCACGCGCGGATGGCCCTGAGCTCCATCGGTCCCGAACTGCGCCAGTACATCGTGGCGGGCAACAACGAGGAGCGGCCGTTCACCCGGGACCAACGTGCCTGGATCCAGGAGTCGGCGGAGGGACGGGCCACAACGTTCGGGTTCGGCACGGACAACAACATCGAGTTCCTCGAGGGTTACCCGATCGTCAAGCCGCGCACGTTCGCCGGGGTGACGGTGTCGGCCCATGCGCACTCCGCCGAGCAGCTCCAACTCCCACCGGCCAAGGTCCTCGGCGCCGCCCGCGGCCGGGCCCGCGCGTTCCGCCCCGAGTCCCTGGTGTCGATCTCGGGGATGAGCTACGGCGCGCTGTCGGCCCCTGCTGTCGAGGCCCTCAACCGCGGCGCCGCCCTCGCGGGCGCTCTGCACAACACGGGCGAGGGCGGGCTGAGCCCGTACCACCAGAAGGGCGGTGACCTGGTCTTCCAGATCGGCACCGCCTACTTCGGGGTCCGCGACGCCGAAGGCCGATTCGACATCGACGCTCTGGTGGCCCTCACCGAGAAGCACCCGATCCGGGCGATCGAGATTAAGCTCAGCCAGGGCGCCAAACCCGGACTGGGCGGCCTGCTGCCCGCGGCCAAGGTCACGGCGGAGATCGGGCGGATCCGCGGCATCCCCACCGACCGCGAGTGTGCGAGCCCGTCCCGGCACACCGCCTTCCACGACGTGGACTCCATGCTCGACCTGGTGGAGGAGATCGCCGAGCGCACCGGCCTGCCGGTGGGCATCAAATCCGCGGTCGGCGAGCTGGACTTCTGGGAGCAGCTGGCCGCCGCGATGATCCCGCGGCAGCGCGGCGTCGACTTCATCACCATCGACGGTGGCGAGGGTGGCACCGGCGCCGCCCCGCTCGTCTTCACCGACGCGGTGTCACTGCCGTTCCGGTTGGGATTCTCCCGCGTCTACCGGGTCTTCGCCGAGGCCGGACTGACCGACGACGTGGTGTTCGTGGGCTCCGGCAAGCTGGGCATCCCCGAGAACGCGGCGGTCGCGTTCGCGCTCGGTGTGGACATGATCGCCGTCGGCCGCGAGGCCATGCTCTCCATCGGCTGCATCCAGGCCCAGAAGTGCCACACCGACCGCTGCCCCACCGGGGTGGCCACCCAGAACCCGTGGCTGGTCCGAGGAGTGGACCCCACGAACAAGGCCGTGCGGTGCGCGGCCTACATCCGGTCGCTGCGACGCGATCTCGTCAAGATCTCCGGCGCCGTCGGCGTGCCCCACCCGTCACTGATCGGGCCCGAGGACGTGGAGCTGGCCAACGGCACCCGGGACTCGACGACGCTCGCGGAGATCTACGGATACCGACCCGGGTGGGGACTGCCCGGCCCGGCCGACATCCGCCGGATCACCGACCTCATGACCGCGAGCGGCGCGGCCGAGCACACCGCCGCCTACACGCCCCCCGGGCTCTGACCACACCCCTGCCCGCCCCTGCTCCTCCCCGCCCCGCCCCGCCATCGAAAAGAGCGTTCCGCGCAGATCTACTCGGCCGATGTGTGCGGAACGCTCTTGGCGAGGGGGCCGGTTCGCTCAGATCGCCAGCGCCGACGTCACCTCGTGGGCGGCGGTGTCGTCGGAGGCGCCCGAGTGGGTGACCCGGCCCGACTCCACCACGTAGAACACGTCCGAGGCCCTCAGGGAGAACCCCACATGCTGCTCGACCAGCAGCACGGACAGGTCGCCGCGCGAGGCCAGGTCCACGATGATCCGCTCGATCTCGGCCACGACATTGGGCTGGATGCCCTCGGTCGGCTCGTCCAGCACCAGCAGCCGCGGCTCGGTGATGAGCGCCCGGGCGATCGCCAGCTGCTGCCGCTGCCCACCGGAGAGCAACCCGGCCTTCCGATCCAGCAGCTCCTTGAGCGCCGGGAACAGGTCGAGCGACTCGTCGATGAGCGCCTTCCCCCGCTTGCGCCCGTCCGCCACGACCCGCAGGTTCTCGGCGGTCGTGAGCTGGGTGAACGACTGCTGACCCTGGGGCACGTAGCCGATACCCAGCGCCACTCGGCCATGCGGTTTGAGTCCGGTGATGTCCTGGCCGTCGAAGGTGATCGTGCCGGCCTTGCACGGCAGCAGGCCGACGGCGGCCCGCAGCAGGGTCGTCTTTCCCGCCCCGTTGTGCCCGAGCACCGCGGCCACGCCCCCGGCGGGGACCTCCAGGTCCACCCCGTGGAGCACCTCGGACCCGCCGTACCCCGCGCGGACGCCGGACATCTGCAGTAGTGCGCTCATTCGTCTGACTCCATCTCGGGTTCGGTACCGTTTTCCGGCTCGGTACCGCTTTCCGGCTCGGTACCGGTTTCCAACTCGGTGCCGGTGGCGGCCGCGGTGCCCAGGTACACCTGCTGGACCTTGGGGTCGGCCTGGATCTCGGCGACCGTGCCCTCGGCGAGGACCTTGCCGGCCGCGAGAACGGTGACCGAGGTGGCGAAGTCGCGCATGAAGTCCATGTCGTGTTCCACCACCACCACCGTGCGGTCGGCGGCGATGCGCTGGAGCAGTTCGCCGGTCGCTTTGCGCTCGTCCGCCCCCATGCCGGCGACGGGCTCGTCGAGGAGCATCACGTCGGAGTCCTGGACAAGCAGCATGCCGATCTCCAGCCACTGCTTCTGACCATGGGCCAACACCCCGGCCTTGGTGCCGGCCAGGTGCTCGAGGCCGATGGTGTCCAGCGCCTCGGCGACCACGGTCGCGCGGCCTCGGCGACGCCGCAGCAGGGTCACCCATCCCCGACCGGAGCCAGCCGCGATGTCCAGGTTCTGCTCCACGGTCAGGTCCTCGAAGATGCTGGCCGTCTGGAAGGTCCGGCCGATCCCCATGCGCGCGATCTTGTGGGTCTTCATCCCCAGCACCGGTTGCCCGGTCTTGTCGACCGTCCCCGTCGCCGGGACGAGCCCCGTGATCGCGTCGACGACGGTGGTCTTGCCCGCGCCGTTGGGTCCGATGAGGAACTTGAGGTCACCTTGGATCAGCGTCAGGTCCACGCCGTCGACGGCGCGGAACCCGTCGAACGAGACGGTCAGACCGCGGACCTCCAGGTAGGTCCGTCCCGTCGAGGCGCCGGCGCGGCCGCCTCCGGCCCCGGTCGAGCCGGTGGCCACAGCGGTGGGGGTCATGAGTTCTCCTCCGTGGTGGTGCGGGATCCGGTGGTGGCGGATCCGGTGGTGGCGGGGGTCGCGGGGCCGGACCCGGTGGACCTGCGGCGCCGGCGGATGACGAACAGGCTGGCCAGTCCGCCGGGCAGGAAGCCCACGACGACGATGAAGAGCACACCCTGCAGGTAGGTCCACTGCGACGGGTAGGCCTCGGAGAAGGTCGTCTGCGCCCAGGCCACTCCGATCGCTCCCAGGACCGGGCCGAGCAACGTGGCCCGGCCGCCGATCGCGACGCCGATGAGGAACGCGATCGATGGGGCGATGCCGATCGCCGAGGGCGAGATGATCCCGACGATCGGGACGAACAGCGCCCCCGCGATCCCGGCCGCGAAGGCGGCGACCGCGTATGCCAGGGACTTGACCAGCGCCGGGTCGTACCCCAGGAAGCGGACCCGCTCCTCCTGGTCGCGGACGGCCACGAGCAGCTCACCGAAGCGCGACTGCATGAACTGGCGCACCAGCAACACCACACCGATGAGGGCGCCGCCGGTGATGAAGTACAGCATCTGGCGGTTGGCCGGATCCGACAGGGCGAAGCCGAAGAACCCGGTGAACCGGTTGAGCCCGTTGGAGCCACCGAGCTCGGGTCGGCTGACCAGGAAGATCGCCGCGGCGGCCGCGAGAGCCTGGGACAGGATCGCGAAGTAGGCGCCCTTGACCTTGCGGTTGAACACCAGATATCCGAACCCGAAGGCCAGCAGGGGCGGCAGGAGCAGGATCACCACGAGGGTGAACACCGGCGAGGCGAACGGCTCCCAGTACCCGGGAAGCGATCGCATCCCGGCGATCTGCATGAAGTCCGGCAGGGCGTCGGGACCGCCGCGGTCGCGGGCGTCGGCGAGCTTGAGGTACATCGCCATGGCGTACGCACCGACGCCGAAGTACACGCCCTGGCCCAGCGTGAGCATACCGCCCCGCCCCCACGCCAGCCCGATCCCGCTGGCGACGATGCCGAAGCAGAAGAACTTGGCCAGCAGGTTGAGCCGGAACTCGCTCAACAGGGCGGGCGCGACGCCGAAGATGAGGATCGCGGCGACGACGAGCGCCACCCAGAACACCCACCGGGGTCGTTCGCCCTCGGTGGTCTGCGCACCGGGCAGGGGCAGGCGAGGTGGCCGACCCCGACGACCCGAGGCCGGCTCGGCCGGCTCCGGGGTGGTGGTGCCGATGGTGGCGGTGTCGGTCATGCCAGGCTCCTGGTCTTGACGGCGAACAGCCCCTGCGGGCGGATCTGGAGGAAGACGATGATCGTCACAAAGACGAGCACCTTCGCCACGGAGGCGGTCGTGGAGTATTCGAAGAACGAGTTCAGGATCCCCAACGCGAAGGCGGCGATGACGGCGCCCCGCAGCTGACCGAGGCCCCCGACCACCACCACGAGGAAGGCGTCGATGAGGTAGGACTGCCCGATGGTGGGGCTCGTGGAGCCGATGAGGGTCAGTGCCACGCCCGCCACCCCCGCGAGGCCGGAGCCGATGAAGAACGTGGTGAGGTCGCTGCGACGCGAGTTGATGCCGGAGCTCTCGGCGAGATCGCGGTTGAGGGTGACGGCCCGGATGCGCCGGCCCATCGGGGTGAAGCGCATGGCCGACATGAGGGCGGCGACGCACGTGACGGCCAGGAGGAAGATGAAGACGCGCGTGTACGGGACGGACGCCCCGAACAGGACAAGGTTCCCGCGCAGGAACTCAGGCACCTCGACGTTGACGGCGGGAGCTCCCCAGATGTCGCGGGCGATCTGCTGCAGTACCAGCCCGACGCCAAAGGTCACGAGCAACGTGTCGAGCGGTCGGGCGTACAGCCGTCTGATGAGCAGCACCTCGAGGATCACCCCGAGCAGCCCACCCACCACGAACCCCGCCACGAGGGAGATCGCCAGCCCCGCACCGGAGGCGGCGACGAACTGTTGGATGACGTAGGCCGTGTAACAGCCGGCCATGATGAACTCGCCGTGCGCCATGTTGATGACGCCCATCTGCCCGAAGGTCAGGGACAGGCCGAGCGCTGCGAGCAACAGGATCGAGCCGATGCTCAGTCCTGTCGCGAGTTGACCGATGATGACGTCCACACCGGCTCCTTTCTCCTGCGTGCGCCCGCCCGCGGCGGCCCCGGTGACCGGGACCGCCGCGGGGGGCGGTGGACTCGGACTGGGTCAGTTACCGGACAGGTCGCCGGCCCAGTCGTAGCCCTCCAGGAAGGGGTCCGGCTCGATGGGCTCGCCCGAGCTCCACACCTCGTAGATCAGGCCGTCGGGCCGGATCTCCCCGACGAGTGCGGTCTTGGAGATGTGGTTGTTGTCCCCGTTGATCGTCACGGTGCCCTCCGGGGCGTCGAAGCTGACCCCTCCGGCGTTCTCCTGGATGTCGGCGACGTCGAAGCTGCCCGCCGCCTCGACCGTGTTCTTCCACAGGAACAGCGAGGTGTACGCGGCCTCCATCGGGTCGGAGGTGACCCTGTTCTCGCCGAACCTGGCCTTGAACGCCTCGACGAACGACGTGTTCTCCGCACTCTCGATGGTCTGGTAGTAGTTCCACGACGTGAGCTGACCGGCGATGTTGTCCGCGCCGATGCCCTGGACCTCCTCCTCGGCGATTGACACGCTCACCACCGGGGTGTCCTCGGCGGTGAGGCCCGCATTGGTGTACTCGCGGAAGAAGGCCACGTTGGAGTCGCCGTTGAGGGTGTTGAACACGGCGTCCGGGTCGGCGGTGCGCACCTTGTTGACGATGGTGGAGAAGTCGGTGGACCCGAGCGGCGTGTAGTCCTCACCGAGGATCTCGACGTCGTTGGCCTCCGCCCACGCCTTGATCACGCGGTTCGCGGTCTGCGGGAAGACGTAGTCCGAACCGACGAGGTACATCGACCGGGCGCCCTGCTCCTTGAGGTACTCCAGCCCCGGGACGATCTGCTGGTTGGTGGTGGCGCCGGTGTAGAAGATGTTCTCCGACGCCTCCAGCCCCTCGTACTGCACGGGGTAGTACAGCAGCGCGTTGTTGTCCTCGACCACCGGCAGCATGGCCTTGCGGGAGGACGAGGTCCAGCCACCGAAGATCGCGGCCACGCAGTCGCTGGTGATGAGCTTCTGCGCCTTCTCCGCGAACACGGCCGGGTCGGAGGCCCCGTCCTCGACCACGGTCTCGATCTGCTTGCCCATCACTCCGCCGTCGGCGTTGATCTGCTCCACGGCGAGCTCGACGGAGTCACGCACGGTCCTCTCGGAGATCGCCATGGTCCCCGAGAGCGAGTGCAGCGACCCGATCTTGATGGTGTCGCCTGAGGTGTCCACGCACGATTCCGCGGGGGCCGCGGCGGTGTCCGAGGTGCGGTTTCCGCAGGCGGTGAGGGCGCCAGCCCCCAGAACCACGAGGGCGGCGGCGGCAGCAGTGCGTCTGGAGATGGATTTCACGCGGGTTCATCCTTGCCGTGGGCGGGCGGTCGGTGGCCCCCGCTTCTCGGGGATCGACGCTCGATGAAGGCAAAGTTATGAGTTTCATGTGAGCCGCACGGTTCTACCGTGTTTCGCCTGTGTTGCCTCAGTCCACCTGCAGTGAACCCTGGGTTTCTCAGCCCTTGCGCAGATCCGGCGCCGGCGCCACCAGGACGTGCTCGCGCGCGGCGGACCACACCGCGCGCACCGCGGCCTCCACCGCCTCCGG
>NZ_JAALEF010000075.1:0-7751 GCF_014145245.1 Dietzia sp. B44
GGCGCCGGGGCGCGGGTCGGGGAAGCCCGCGAGGATGCGGGCCGTCTCGCGGAAGGTGCACAGCGGGGCACCACGGGTGGGGGTCACCGGCCGCCCGGCCCGCAGGTCGTCGACCACCCGCCGGGCCGAGGCCGGGGTCTGGTCGTCGAAGAACTCCCAGTTGACCATCACCACCGGGGCGTAGTCGCAGGCGGCGTTGCACTCGATGTGCTCCAGGGTCACCCTGCCGTCGTCCGTGGTGCCGGGGCCGTCGAGTTCGAGGTGCTCGGCGAGGGAGGCCAGGATCTCGTCCCCGCCCATCACCGCGCAGAGCGTGTTGGTGCACACGCCCACCAGGTAGTCACCCGTCGGGGTGCGGCGGTACATCGAGTAGAACGTCGCCACCGCCATCACCTCGGCCGCCGTCAGGTCGAGCACCCGGGCGCAGAACTCTATGCCGGCCGGGGTGATGTGCCCGTCCTCCGCCTGCACGAGGTGCAGCAGCGGGAGCAGCGCCGACCTGTCCTGCGGGTAGCGGGCGACGATCACGGCGGCATCGGCGGCCAGACGCTCCCGGACCTCGTCCGGATACGTCCGCCGTGCGCCCGGGTGGACGATGGCGCCCGGTTCGTCGGGCTTCTGACCGAACTGGAGGAAGACCGGCTCGCCGCTCATCGGTCCACACCCCCCATCACCGGGTCGATGCTGGCGACGGCGGCGATCACGTCGGCGAGCATCCCGCCCTCGCACATCGCGGCCACCGCCTGCAGGTTGGTGAACGACGGGTCGCGGTAGTGGACCCGGTACGGGCGGGTGCCGCCGTCCGAGACCATGTGCACTCCCAGCTCGCCGCGGGGCGACTCGACCGGCACGTACACCTGTCCCGGGGGCACCGCGAACCCCTCGGTGACCAGCTTGAAGTGATGTATCAGGGCCTCCATCGAGCTGTCCATGATGTGGCGGACGTGCTCGGCGGAGTTGCCCAGGCCGTCGGGGCCGACCTTGAGCTGGGCGGGCCACGCGATCTTGGGGTCGTCGACCATCACGGGGCCGGGCTCGAGCCGGTCCAGGCACTGTTCGACGATCCTCAGCGACTCCTTCATCTCGTCCACCCGGATGACGAACCGGTCGTAGCAGTCGCTGCCCGACCCGGTCACCACGTCGAACTCGTAGGTCTCGTACCCGCAGTACGGATCGGTCCGGCGCACGTCGTGGGGCAGTCCACTGGCCCGCAGCACCGGTCCGGTCACCCCGAGGGCGATGCACCCGGTGAGGTCGAGGTAGCCCACCCCCTCGAGCCGCATCTTCCAGATCGGGTTCTGGCGCAGGAGGAGCTCCATCTCGCGGATGCGGCCGGGCATCACGTCCAGGAGTTCGCGCACCTTGGGCACGGCTTCGTCCGGGAGGTCCTGGACCACCCCGCCGGGCCGGACGTAGGCGTGGTTCATCCGCAGACCGGTGATGATCTCGAAGACGTCCAGGACCATCTCCCGCTCGCGGAAGCCGAACAGCATGGGGGTGCTGGCCCCGAGTTCCAGGGCGCCGGTGGCGAGAGCGACCATGTGCGAGGAGATCCGGTTGAGCTCCATGAGCATCACCCGGATGACCGACGCCCGCTCCGGGATCCGGTCGGTGATCCCGAGCAGCCGTTCCACCCCGAGGCAGTAGGCGACCTCGTTGAAGAACGGCGAGAGGTAGTCCATCCGGGTGACGAAGGTGACGCCCTGGGTCCAGTAGCGGTACTCGAGGTTCTTCTCGATACCGGTGTGCAGGTAGCCGATCCCACAGCTCGCGCGGGTGACGGTCTCGCCCTCGATCTCGAGGATGAGCCGCAGCACCCCGTGAGTGGACGGGTGCTGGGGGCCCATGTTGACGACGATGCGGTCGTCGTCGGCGTTCCGTGCCGCGTCGCTGATCGCCTCCCAGTCCTGCCCGGTCGCGGTGAGGACGGTGTCCGAGTCGGTTCTGTCGGCCATCAGCTGTAGGCCCTCCGCTGGTCAGGGGGCGGGATGGTCGCGCCCTTGTACTGCACGGGGATCCCGCCGAGCGGGTAGTCCTTGCGTTGCGGATGGCCCTCCCAGTCGTCCGGCATCTGGATGCGGGTGAGTGAGGGGTGTCCGTCGAAGTGGACGCCGAAGAAGTCGTAGGTCTCCCGCTCGTGCCAGTCGGTGGTCGGATAGATCCTGGTCAGGGACGGGATGTGCGGATCGGAATCGGGGGCCGAGACCTCCAGCAGCAGCCGGCGGTTGTGGGTGATCGACTGGAGCGGGTAGACCACGTGCAGTTCGTGGCCCGCGGCGTCGGGGTAGTGCACCCCGCTCGCCCCGAGTGACATCTCGAAGCGGAGTGCGGGGTCGTCCCGGAGTGTCAGCGCGACCGCCGGCAGATGTCGGCGCCGGACGTGCAGGGTCAGCTGTCCGCCGTGCACCACGACCTTCTCCACGGCCTCGTCGAAGGTCGGTCCGCCCCGCGATGCCAGTGCGGCCGTGAGCGCGGCGACCACCTCGTCGTCGTCCCCACCGTCGGGCGGCCGGGTACCGCCCGGCATGTCGACCGGGCGCACGAGCCCGCCGAACCCGGAGGTGTCCCCGGAGCCGCGCACCCCGAACATGCCGTGGCGGACCCCGACCGTGGTCACGTCGGATCCGGCCGGGCCCGCGGGGTCCGGGGCGTCGGCCGGGACCGGATGGTCGCCGGTCACCGGAACATCCCCTCGACGGGGATGAGCGGACGCTGGTCCAGGGCCGCCTGCTCCGCCGCGCGGACGGCCTCGGCCCGGTTGGCGCCGAGGGGCATGTGCTGGATCTTGTCGTGCAGGGTGATGATCGCGTGCATGAGCATCTCGGGCCGCGGCGGGCATCCGGGCAGGTAGATGTCCACGGGGACGACGTGGTCGACGCCCTGGACGATCGCGTAGTTGTTGAACATCCCGCCCGAGGACGCGCACACACCCATGGCCAGCACCCACTTGGGCTCGGCCATCTGGTCGTACACCTGGCGCAGGACCGGGGCCATCTTCTGGCTGACGCGGCCGGCGACGATCATCAGATCGGCCTGGCGGGGGGAGGCCCGGAACACCTCGGTGCCGAACCGGGCCAGGTCGTAGCGGCCGCCACTGGTGGCCATCATCTCGATGGCGCAGCACGCCAGGCCGAAGGTGGCGGGCCAGAGCGACCCCTTGCGCATGTAGCCCGCGAGTTGCTCGACCGTGGTCAGCAGGAACCCGCTCGGCAGTTTCTCCTCCAGTCCCATGACTGTCTCCTCCTCCCGGTTCCGGTCAGTCCCAGCTCAGTCCGCCCCGACGCCACTCGTAGGCGTAGGCGACGGAGACGTTGAAGACGAACAGGGCCATCGCGGCCAGCCCGAACAACCCGAGGTTGTCGAAGTGGACGGCCCACGGATAGAGGAAGAGGATCTCGATGCCGAAGATGATGAACAGCATCGCGGTGAGGTAGTACTTCACCGGGAATCGCCCGCCACCGACCGGTTGCGGGGTGGGCTGGATGCCGCACTCGTAGGCCTCGAGTTTCGACCTGTTGAACCGGCTCGGACCGGCCAGCGAGGAGACCAGCGAGGAGAAGACGGCAAAGGCGACGGCGACGGCCCCGAGGGCCAGGATCGGCACGTACTCGTTCATCGCGTCACTCCTCGCGTGTTCCTCGAGAAGTCACCTGTGGGCGCACTTCTCCTGCAACCGCATGGGATCGCCGGCGACCGGCTGTGGTGGGGTCACGGCCCGCCGTCTCCCTGTCGGATCGGGGTGTCCCGATCCTCGACTGTGACTCTACTCACATTGCTTTGACGCGTGTCTGGGGTTTCGGCAGACGGATTTTCGGCGGTCTGTGGCGGACGACTGCAGCGGCTGCCCGTGGCGGCCGGCGGCGCGATCTCAGGACGGCGCGAGGAGCGAGGTGACGGTGTCCCGCAGCCGGAGCGGGTCGATCGGGTGCGGGACCGACGCGTCGGCCCGGGACCAGTCGGCCAGCCACCGGTCGTCCGCGCGCCCGATCAGCACGAGGATCGGCGGGGTGTGGTCGAGCTCGTCGCGCAGCTGCTTGGCCAGACCCAGCCCGCCGGTGGGGGCGGCCTCGCCGTCGAGGATCGCGAGACCGATCCCCCCGGCGTCCATGTGCTCGATCACCACCGGTGCCGTGGCGACCTCGGTGAAGTGCAGTCGGGGGAGGTCGGGGTGCGGGCGCGTGCCCAGTGCTGACATGACGCGGCTGCGGGTCGCGGCGTCGTGGCTGTAGACGAGCACCCGTAGCTCGACGTCCGGACTGGTGATCTCGGTCACGTTCGCGATGCTACCGAGCGGGCTCGGCTGCGGTGGGGGCAGCCGGCGCACCGGCCGAAATGAGAGACGCGGCCCGGGCTCGAGAGCACCGGGCCGCGTCTGCGGCGGAGGATAGGGGATTTGAACCCCTGAGGGGCCATAAACCCCAACCCGCGTTCCAGGCGAGCGCCATAGGCCACTAGGCGAATCCTCCGTGGACGAGAGTACCCAGCGCGGCCAACCACTGGCAAACCATCCGGGAATCACCGGCCACATCCCGGGCTGCGTGCAGCGGCGGAGGCGGCACGGCTAGACTCGTCACCGGACCCCGCGCGGCGTCCATCCTGTGAACTCCCCCAGGGCCGGAAGGCAGCAAGGGTCAGCGGGCTCTGGCGGGTGCGCGGGGTCCCTTTACGTCTGGGTACACACACCACCGACGATGTCGACCTCCCGGAGGCCACTATGGCGCTGTCCGATCTCTCCGCCGACGAACTCACCCGACTCGAGTCCGAGTTGTCGTCCGAGTACGACTCGCTCGCCGACCGGGGACTGTCCCTGGACCTGACCCGCGGGAAGCCGTCACCCGAGCAGTTGGACCTCTCCGAGCGACTGCTGGCGCTTCCGGGGGAGGGCGACCACACGGCCGGCAAGACCGACGTCCGTAACTACGGCGGCGGCGCCGGTCTGCCGGAGCTCCGCGGGATCATCGCCGAACTCCTGGGCGTGGACGCCGGCCGCGTGATCGCCCAGGACAACGCGAGCCTGTCGATCATGTACGACCTGCTGACGTTCTCGATGCTGTTCGGTACGCCCGACTCGGAGCGCCCGTGGAAGGACGAGCCGAAGCTCCGCTGGCTGTGCCCGGTCCCCGGGTACGACCGGCACTTCGGCATCACCGAGGCCCTCGGTATCGAGATGATCCCCGTGACGATGGGGGAGGGCGGCCCGGACATGGACGAGGTGGAGCACCTCGTCGCCACGGACCCGTCGATCAAGGGCATGTGGTGTGTGCCGATCTACTCCAACCCGACCGGGACCGTCTACAGCGACCACACCGTGTCCCGGCTGGCCCGGATGGCCGCGGCCGCCCCGGACTTCCGGGTGATCTGGGACAACGCCTACGTGGTGCACACGCTGACCGAGGACTTCCCCAAGGTGCCCGATGTGGATTCGCTGGCCGCCGAGGCCGGTCACCCCAATCGATTCCTGCAGGTGTGTTCGACCTCCAAGATCACCTTCGCCGGGGCCGGGGTGTCGTTCCTCTCCGCCTCCGAGGCGAACCTCGACTGGTACCTGGGGCACACCGGGATCCGGTCGATCGGCCCCAACAAGGTCAACCAGCTGGCACACGCGCGCTTCTTCGGTGACGCCGACGGGGTGCGGGACCACATGCAGAAGCACCGCGAGATCGTGGCCCCGAAGTTCGAGGCGGCCGCCGCCGCACTGGGCCGGAGGCTCGGCGGGTACGACGTGGCGACGTGGACGAGTCCCGAGGGCGGGTACTTCATCGACCTCGAGGTGCCGGACGGCACCGCCACGGAGACCGTCCGCCTGGCCAAGGCGGTCGGGGTGGCTCTGACCCCGGCGGGTTCGGCTTATCCGTACGGGCAGGATCCCGACGATCGGCACATCCGATTGGCCCCCACGTTGCCGCCGCTGGCCGAGGTGGAGGAGGCGATGGACGTGGTGGGCCTGTGCGCGCTGCTCGCCGCGTGCCGCGACGCACGAAACTGATGTAACAGCACCTCCCCCTTCGTTAATCACCTTCCCCCATGGGTCGGGTGCGCCGGGCGCCCGCCCTCGCGCTCCGGCGCGGGTCGCCGAGCCGTCTTCACCTGCGAGACATGCCCCAACGTGATCTACAACATGTTCCCATTGGGTGGGCACGCAGGGGGGACCGCGGCGGTGGCGCTGACGTGCACGTATGTCGCCAGCCGCATAGTTGAGCAATAGTCAACGAGAGTAGGTCCTTGATCCCCACAGGTCGGCATGGTTGTATCTGAAACGTCCGGACCCCATAAGGGATCGGGCACCGGAGTGCGGCTGAGGGGCTGCGAGGGGCCGGTGCTCCGATCCTGGTCCGGAACCGCGCCGCGAGGGTCTGAGGGGGCCCGCACCGCCGCGCGAGGGACGTCGGGAGGGGCTGCGGAGACGCGGCCCCTCCGGTCATTTCCGGAGGTCGGGTCCCGGGACGCGGAGGGCGGACCTCGCCGTCGTACCCCCTGGGTACCCTCTACACGTGGCCCTCTATCGGAAGTATCGCCCCGCCTCCTTCGCCGAGGTCGTGGGCCAGGAGCACGTCACCGAACCGCTCTCGGTGGCCCTGTCCTCCGGTCGCATCAACCACGCCTATCTCTTCTCCGGCCCGCGAGGGTGCGGCAAGACGTCGTCCGCCCGGATCCTCGCCCGGTCGCTGAACTGCGTGGAGGGGCCCACCGCCACGCCGTGCGGGGAGTGCGACTCGTGCGTGGCCCTGGCACCCGGGGGCACGGGCACGCTGGACGTCACCGAGCTCGACGCGGCCAGTCACGGCGGCGTGGACGACACCCGCGACCTGCGTGAGCGGGCGTTCTTCGCGCCGGCGTCGTCCAGGTACCGGGTGCTCATCATCGACGAGGCGCACATGGTCACCAACGCGGGCTTCAACGCCTTGCTCAAGATCGTGGAGGAGCCGCCGGAGCACCTCATCTTCATCTTCGCCACCACCGAGCCGGAGAAGGTGCTGCCGACCATCCGCTCGCGGACGCATCACTACCCGTTCCGCCTGCTCACGCCGTCGTCGATGCGCGGGCTGGTCGAGCGGATCAGCGAGCAGGAGGGCGTGAGGGTCGAGCCCACGGTCTTCCCCCTGGTCATCCGCGCGGGTGGCGGGTCGCCGCGTGACACGCTGAGCGTGCTGGATCAGCTGATGGCGGGCGCGGGCGAGGACGGCATCACCTATTCGCGTGCGGTGAGTCTGCTGGGAGCCACCGAGGTCGCGTTGATCGACGACACCGTGGACGCGCTCGCCGCGGGTGACGGTGCGACGCTGTTCCGGACCGTCGACAAGGTCATCGAGGCCGGGCTCGACCCCCGCCGGTTCGCCGCCGACCTGCTCCAGCGGTTGCGGGACCTGATCATGGTGCAGTCGGTGCCCCAGGCCATCGAGCGCGGGCTGGTCGACGCCCCGGTCGAGCAGGCCGACACCATGCGGCGCCAGGCCGAGAACATCGGGCCCGCCACCCTGGCGCGGTGTGCGGACATGGTGCACGAGGGGATGGGGTCGATGCGCGGCGCCACCTCGCCCAGGCTGCTGCTGGAGATCCTCTGCGCCAAGCTGCTCCTGCCCTCCGCCGACGACTCCATGATCGCGCTGGTGCAGCGAGTCGAGGCGCTGGAGTCGGGCACCGCGCAGGCGGCCACCGCGCCTGCCGGTGGTGCCCGGGTCCGGGACGGGGGTCCGTCCGGAGTGGGTGGGGCTTCGCCGGACGACGACGAAGGGCGCTCCGGCACGGGCGGC
>NZ_JAALEF010000076.1:0-7674 GCF_014145245.1 Dietzia sp. B44
CGGGCCGCCGCTGCGCATCTGGGTGAATCTTCCGCGGCGGGGCGACGGCTCCACCGGCGAGAGCCCCATCCGCGAGGCGACGAACGACGTCATCGTCTAAGTGACTCACCGGCCGCACGCTGTCGTAACGCACACAGTTCGGCCTGTGGTTGCGCGCCTGAAAGCGACGACGACAAGGCTCTCCCCGATACCCGGACAGGGTGCTTGACGACCGCAAAGTTCGAAATAGCGCACACACTACCTTGTGCTCGGTAAACCGAACACCTAGGCTGCGATCGATACAACGAACCTCAGGAGCGTCATGGCAACGTTCGCCGCTAGGGCCCGGACTGTGACCGACATCGCTACGTCGGTCAGGGACGCCCGTCTCGCCGCCGGTATGAGCCAGGCCGACCTCGCAGCGGCAGCCCATCTCACACGCTCCTGGGTGAGCCTCTTCGAGAGCGGGCGCGCTCCCAATGCGTCACTGAGCAAGGTGCTCGCGATGATGGACGTTCTGGACGTCACGATCCGGCTGGCGTATCCCGTACCGGACTCGGACACGCCCCCCGCCGAGTCGGCCCGCCACCCGCGGCACCTGCCCGAGGCGGTCGATGCAGTCGAGGCGATGGAGGCACCCGAAGCAGTCGACACACCGGCGGACGATTATGAAGTCCTGACTTCCGCAAAAGTGGCCCCCCCTGGCGAAGTAGCGCTTGCCGCTGCACGCGCCATCCGGGCGGCCCACCGTGCACGCGACGTCGCAGATGACATCACTCAGCGGTCTTCCGATGCCTGACAAGGAACTCGCGGTCCTACTGTCTGGACAGAGACTGGGGACGTTGACGGAGGGCCGTCATGGCAAGCACTCGTTCTCCTACGACCTCGACGGCCCCGAACGGAATCTCTCGCTCTCCATGCCCAGACGCCGTCAGGCCTGGGGCCCCGATCGGGTCGAACCCTTCCTCGACGGACTGTTGCCCGACAACCAGGCCGCGCGGGTCCAGATCGCCCGCCATCACGGGGCCGTCGCAGGCAACACGTTTTCCCTCCTCACCGCTGTCGGTCGCGATTGCGCCGGCGCTGTTCAGTTTCTCCGCCCCGATGCGATGGATGAACTCGACGAAGGGGTCCTCGTACCGATGTCTGACGCCGACATCAGCAGGAGACTTCGCGAGCTGATCTCGAGCAGACAGGCATCCTGGCAGGCCCGCGGCGAGCATTGGTCGCTCGCAGGAGCTCAGGAGAAGGTCGCTCTCCACCGACGAGCAGACCAGTGGTATCAGGCGACCGGCGCGATCCCCACTACGCACATCATCAAGCCTGGTGTTACCGATCTCCCCTGCCAGGCGTACAACGAAGTCCTGTGTCTGCAAGCCGTCCGAACAATCGGTTTGCCGACGGCCGCCACGAACTATGTCGATTTCGCTGGCACTCCCGCTGTGATCAGCCGACGGTGGGACCGCCATGTCGCCGTTGATGGAACCGTGACCCGTGTCCATCAGGAGGACCTCTGCCAAGCTCTCGCAGTTCATCCGTCGCGCAGGTACCAGGCCGATGGAGGCCCATCCCCCGGAGATGTCATCTCCTTCTTGCGGGCGCTCCGCCTCGAGGAAGACGTCTGGCTTTTCGTTCGAGCGCTTGCGATCAACTTTCTGCTCGGCGCCACCGACGCCCATGCCAAGAATTACGCGATTCTTCACGCCGATGATTCCCCACCCCGGCTCGCACCGCTCTATGACATCGCGTCGATCTACCCGTACTCACCACAACGGAGTCAGCGCAGACTCGCCATGAAGATCGGGAGTCGGTACGCCTACGACGAGATCACCCTCCGCCACTGGATCACCTTTGCGGAGACCAACGACCTCGATCCGAGCGTGCTCACCGCCCAGATCTACCTCGACGCCGATGAGCTGCCCGGGGCACTCCGATCCGCCATCGAGCTGCACCCCCCGCGCACTGACGACGAACACCGGTTGGCAGACACGCTTATGGCCGAGGTCGAGGCCCAGTGTCGACGGGTTCTGGCCTGGTTCGGTTGAGTGAACCGACTTGGGGCGACGACGACGAGGTCCGCCACCCGCCCCCGGCCCGCATAAACCCGGCCGCGCGGAACCGGCCGGGTCAGAACCAGTCGAGCGGGGTGCCGTAGAGCCGATCGTGCGGCAAGCTGCGAGCGATCAGCTCGGTGAGGGCCTGGTGGTCGTTCTTCAACGCGGTACCGCGGCGGGTCGGCCGGAGCTCGCCCTTGTACTTACGCACCAGCCCCAGCGCGCGGGCCCAGTCCCTCAGCTGCCAGATCGGGAACGTCAGGTCTTCGCGATTGTTCTTCCCGATCCACGTGCGGTCCCAGCCGGTGTCGGCCATGAGTTGCTCGACCATCGTCGGCGGCAGGTACCCGGCCGCGGTGAGCTTGACCCCGTCGCCGACCCGTTCGAGCAGGATCTGCAGCTTCGCGGCCTCGTCCCGCTGGACTTCCCTGAGAGTGGCTGGCGTGTCGGCGATTCCGACCACTCGCCGCTGAACGTCCTCGAGGTCGAATTCTTCCGCGTCCCAGCCGGCCCAGAACTCGAGTACCTCCGGGCCCCAGCCATCCGAGTCGAACTCTTCGCCGCCGGCGATCCACTCGTTATATGACCAGATCCCCCCGCAGTCCTCCGGAGGGCATGCCCGGCGACCTGCCACCACCGTCGCATCCGGGATCTCGTCGTCGTCGTCGTCGGGCTCCAGGACCTTCTCCACGGTGACGCGATGCCACCAACTGTCACCGAAGTCGTACAGGTACAGGAACCTATCGCCCACGCTGTGCGCCAGCTCGTCGAGCCGTACGTCAGCCTCGTCGAGTTCGCCCATCTCCCCGGCGTCGGGGTAGTCCATGGAGGCGAAGTGCTCGGCGTCGCGGTCCCGGCGCGAGGATGCGTGGACGAACTCGTGCAGGTGACTGTTCGTCCAGCCCATGGCTTCCTGCAGGATCAGGTGAAGGCGCGGCAACTCCAGGTCGCTACGCAGGTCCAGGCGTCGCCAGATGGGCGGGGACGAGTCCAGCAGCTCGACCTTGACGCGATACGTCACCGGCGACTCGCGCCTCGGGTGCCGCCGGTTGACGGCCGGGCGGTCCCACGGGGACTGATAGTCAGCCCCGGCCGCCAGCGAGGCCATCAACTCGGTCTGCGGGACTCCCGCGCTCGCCAATGCGTCGAGAACCGCGTGCTTCAACTCGTCTGCGGTGAGGTCGCCTGGTCCGTAGGGGCGATCTGTCGAGGGCGTCACCTCACCGACGATACGAGATGCGAGCGGCGCGCTGGGACGCCCCCGTTTGGAGAAGTAGTCTCACCTGCCATGGACACCGACGAGCCCGGGCTGTTCGACCTACCCGAGTCCGCGCCTGAGCCCACCCCGCAACCCTCGCCTGCGCGGCCCCGTCCCGGCAGGAACCGCGAGACGTGGGCCTGCACTGTCACCGCGGAGGTGACCATCGTCGATGCGGCGACGGTAACGGCGGCCCTCACGCGGTACCTCAAGGACACCGTGGTGGTCGATGCGTTCTCCGGTGCGGTGATCGAGGACCCGGCGAGTGAGGAGGCGGGGCCCGATCCCACCCTGCCGCCGCTGCCTCAACTGAACTGGCTGATCTGGCCTACGGGCGGTGTGGAGGAACTCCTCGAAGAGGGCGCGTTCCGGGTTCTCGATGTTGAGAGCGCTGTGACCACCGAGATCTACGACCGGGGGACGATCACGTGGACGGTCACGGTCAAGCTCACCGACGTCCAGCTCCTGCGTCGCGTCGCCACGCGAGCCCACCCCGCCGACGCCGACCTCATCGCGAACAGTCTGTCCGTCGCGTGGCAGCGCGCTGCCGACTCGTTCGCTCCCCTGCGTTCGATCCCCGGGATCTCGTGGCGGCCGGTGTCCGTCGAGGTCGAGCACGTGTCGGCGCGGAAGCGATGACGACGGCCGCCGCTCCCGCGCACCGCGCACCGAGCCCCCAACCACCGGGCGGATCCCGCCGAGTGGACGATCCCGCTCGATCCGGGGCGCTCGCCCCCAACGCGGGGCGATCGGGCGGAGGCCAGGACGGTCAGCACGCGGGTCGAGCGACGTGCGGTAGTTGCGCGGAGTGGCGGGGTCCCTTGTGCAGGCCCACGGCGCCGGGGGGGGGCGGAGAGCCGAGGTGATCTGCCTGCCGGGTGTCGTCCCGGCGCTCAACTGCGGGACCTCCGAAAGGGACGTGCTCGCCTCGACGATGCGCCCACTCGCCCATGTCGACCTCCCGATGATCGGCAGTCCACCATTGCGCATCTGGGTGGACCTTCCGCGGTGGGGCGACGGCTCCACCGGCGAGGGCCCGATCCCCGAGCTGACAAGTAACGTGATCGCCTGGTCGCTCACCGGACCCGCTCCGTCTTAACGCTCACTGTCCGACGTGCCTTCGTGGCGATCAAGTATCTGTTCGCAGATGAGAGTGGCGACCTCCAGTTCCTCCGCAACGGGAAGGCATCCAGGTACTTCGCGGTTGGCACGCTGTGCGCCGACGAAGAACAGGTGTGGGCGCTCCGGACGCGCCTCATGCGGCTCCGGGACGAACTGGCCTGGAAGGCCCAGGGTTTGGATTCGTGTTTCCACGCCTCTCCGGACGCCCAGGTCGTGCGAGACGCGGTGTTCGACGCCTTGGTGGAACTTGAGTTCCGGTTCGACATCACTCTGTTGGAGAAGTCCAAGGCCCAGCCCTCGATCCGCCCAACCGAACCGAAGTTCTACCAGTACGCCTGGTTTTTTCATCTCAGTCGGGCCGCCCCTCAGTTGTTCCACCAGGGCGATTCCATCCAGGTCGTCGCCGCTCAGATGGGAACCAGGAAGACCCGGGCTGCGTTCAGGGGCGCCGTGGACGATGTCATGGCCCAGTGTCTGCCCTTCCGCGCCAAGCGAGTATTGGCATTCTGGCGGGATGAGTCCGACTTCGGTCTCCAGGCTGCGGACTACTGCACCTGGGCGGTCACACGGAAGTGGGAGACCGGCGACGACCGGGCTCACAGACTGACCCGGAGCAAGATCAGGATCGAGAGTGACTACTTCGGGTACGGCACCGAGCACTACTACTGACGCACGAAACCCCAACCAACTAGGGATCATTCCCGAAGCCCAGGGGCTCTTTCGTCGATTGGGGTCGCACTGAAAATGTACCACCGTGTCAAGCAACTTGACAGCCTTAAAGCGTGTCGAGGTCATGACGGGCGGCCCTCCATGCCGGTCTCGCAATCAGCCCGTCGACTGCGGCCTGCTCGGACAACGCCTCGGCCGCGTCCAGAAGCGCAGACCGGGCACTGACGAGCAGATCGCCACTACCCCCTCCAGGACTGTTCATGTGCCCTCATCCATTCGATCAACTCGTTCGCCTCTGCGGGTGCCCGGCCCGGCCCGGTCATGAGGTCCACAGCCACCTGGGCCGGGCGGGCGACCGTGAGCCCTTCCAACGCGGTCATGGCGCGTTCCATGACGACGGGGTAAGTGGGTTCGATCAGCAGCACGTTCGCTCCCGCTTCGGTCGCGCGCAAGCCCCAGTTCGCCGCTGCACGTTCGACGTTTCGGACGTACACCATCGCCGACCTGGCTGGTGCGTAGGCAGCCCACGCTGCTGCTGCGACGGACCCGGTCAGCGCGTAGTCGACGTCCTCTTCCTCGCGCACCGTATCGAGAAGGTCCGACAGGCCCCGGGGAGCGATCCAATGGGACACGGCATTGGACCGGAGTAACTGATAGTCGTCGCTCCATCTGCGCAGAAGAGCTGCCCAATCGGACACCAGGAATCGCCGGTCAGGCAGCCGCTGCGCAAGTTCCTGATCTTCGAGAAACTGCATCACACGGTATACCGACCCCACCGAGGCATTGGCGACGTCGGCGAGTTCCCGCACACGCCATGGCCCGGGAAGATCGAGTAGCGCTCTGACTACCTTCGCTGCGGGTTCTCCCTTGAGGGTGCCCCTCGGGCGCCCTGGCCCCCGCCAAGGATCTCTTTCGGCACCACGATCCGAGACGAAGAGTGCGGGAACGGGGGATGAAACCCTCATATTACCGGTCGCATCGATATATGAAATGCCAGCCGCGTCGAGCCGCGCACGGTCGGCGGGCGCGAGATAGCGAGTCAAGACCAGGCACCCACTGTCCGGCACCTGGGCCATAGTGTCGCCGCACCTCTTCCGAAGCGCAGGTATGTCGCGAGCTACGACGGCGCTCTTGACGGTGACACAGAATGTTGCGGCACTCCCATCGGGAGCCTCGGCGACCATCAGAGAATCGGCGCCGCCAGATGTCGACGATGTAGCGCCCTGCCTGGTATCGATCTTCCACTCCGGCGGGAGTCTCTCGCGAAGTGCCTGGGACGCGGCATCGACGAGTTCCGCCTCCGAAGGGGGTCTCGAATCTATCGTCTTGCCGTTTATCATGTTCGGATAATAGCGCCGTTCCGCAGCCAACGGAAGCGGACAATTTGCCGAACACCGCCAGCGGGACGCGAGTCAGCCGCCTTCGGGCCACACCACGTCCTGCACCACCTCGTTGCGCCGCAGGAACCACGGCGTGAAAGGCGGGTCGAACCGGGCGTACCTGGGCGGCCCGGTGGCGACCAGCCCGGCCCGGGCGATCCCGGCCTCGAGGTCGGCCAGGTGGCGTCGATAGGCCGACTCGCTCCACCGTCCCGAGTAGCGCACTGCTGCGGCGACACGGTCGGGCACCTGCCTGACCCGCACCCGAGGATCGGTGGGCACCGGCGCGGTCGCGGCGGTGAGCGAGGCGGGCAGCACGAAGGCGACCACGTGCTCGCCGCCGTCGGCCTCGGTCTGGACCACGGGCGCGGTCATGGCGACCTTCTCGGAGCCGGAGGCCTCCTGGACGACCGGCGCCGTCATGGCGATGGACCCGGCGGACTCATTGTGACCGGTGATGTACCGGAACAGCGCGCTGAATGCCTGGTTGCCGGCACTGCTGAACGACCCGCCGACGGACACCTCCGCCACGGCGTGGGAGGGGCACCGCCGCAGCTCGAACTCCGGGTGATGCTCGAGCACCTCGTAGGGCTGCTGCTCGGTCATGAATCGACGGTACGCGCGCGAGCGGCCAGTGGCGGCGCCGCGCGTCCAGTCACCGGAGACTGCCAGGCGGGCATGCCACTGGGCGACGTGGTGCGGGTGGAAGATCGCGACGACGACGATGACGACGACGAGGCCCACCTCCACCCGCCCGACCCGCGGCTGCCGGGTGGCGCGGAACCGGCCGGGTCAGCCCGAGAGTCCGCGGAGCCAGTCGACGATCGCGCCGGCCAGCTCGTCCGGGGCCTCCACCGGCAGCATGTGTCCGGTCTCCGGGATCTCGACGTAGGTGACGCGACCATCCCCGGCCCCATTCGCCTCAGCCCACCGCCGCTGCTCCTCGGTGGACACCACCTGGTCGTCCGACGCCCCCACGATCAGCACCGGGACACCAGCCTGCGCGGGAAACTCTCTTCGATCCGGCCGGGCGCCGATCGCCACCGAATGGGCGGCGAACCTCTCCGGCCCGTACGCCCGCGCCGCGCGCAGCCGCTCGGCCCGGAGCTCCGGATCGTGGCCGCGGTCGCCGTAGTACACCGCCTCCATGCCGTCGAGCGCGATCTCCTCGTACGCCTCCGGACTCAGGCCTGCAGCGCGGTCGGCCCGCGCC
>NZ_JAALEF010000077.1:0-3721 GCF_014145245.1 Dietzia sp. B44
CCCGGCCACCCTGGATGGTGGCCGGGCCCTGCCGCGGTGCGTCAGAGCCGATCGTGCCGGCTCAGAGGGACGGAAGAAGGGTCGGCACCAGGGTCGGCGCGTCGCCCGACGATCCGAAGACCGGACTGAGGCCCGCGAGCGAACCGAGGACCGTGTCCAGGTCGTCGAGCGACCCGTCAACGGTGTCGTCGTCCTCCACCGTGCACTCACCGGCCTCGGAGACGGCGGTGCGCAGACCGACCCCTGCGGTGGCCGCGTCGTCGGCCCACAGGAACCTGACCCGCTCGGTGGTGCCGGTGGCGCCTCCCAGGAGGCACTCGACGGTCTCGCGGTGGGAGGCGAAACCCTCGTTGGCGAGGTTGGGCATGCCGACCGGCCGGGCGTAGAGGGTGCCGTCGGTGACGAACCCGGTCCCGTCGAAGGTCATCTCGACCGAGCGTCCCTCGCAGACCTCGTCACACAGCACCCGCAGGACGCCGGACACCTCGTCGTGGTCGAGCGCCATCACGCCCGTGAACGGTGAGGTGTACGTCTGCATCTCGGTCACCGCACCTCCGTCACCCAGCCGCACGAAGTGGACCTTCCCGGTCCCCTCGACGCCCACGGCGAAGGCTCCGCCGAACGCCTCGGGGAGGTATTCGATGGCCTCGAGGCCGGCGTTCGCGCCGATCGGCCCGGTGAGGGAGGTCAGCGAGTACTCGTCCGTGGCGCTGAGCGTGCCGGAATCGCGGTCGGTGGGCAGGACGAAGCGCAGGATCGAGGGGCAACTGGTGCTGCCGGCGTCGTTGTTGCGCTCGGTGGCCACGTAGATCACGCCGTCCGGCCCCACGGTGACGCCCTCGGAATCGGGTAGGCCCGAACCGTCGGGGTAGGTGAGGACGAAGGTGCGGGCGAGCGAGTAGGTGCCTGCACTGTGGTCGTGGGCCAGGACGTACAGCGTGCCGGTGCCGTTGTTCACCACGTAGGCGGTGCCGTCGGCCGCGATGTCGACGCCCGACATGTCGTCGTCCTCGGCGAAGGCGCCACCGAGCGCGACGGGGGTGATCGTCAGCGGGTCGAAGGGCCAGGGCGACGTCACCACGCTGGTGGCGGGTATCGCCAGCGCCGCGCCGGCGGCGAGGGCGACCGTGAGGACGCCTGAGCTGATGGTCCGTGAGCGCATCGGGGGCCTTTCCTGGGCAATGACTGAGTGACTGACCAGGTGCCCGTAGGAGGGTCGGGTGCCGGGTCCGTGTCCGGTAGGTGGCGACGAGCTGAACGTTTACCGCTGACCGTCTGCTGCTGTCGGCCGCCGGACACCGCCAGGTGGGCCCGGCCCGAACTGATGGAACCGAGCAGCCCCTCCGAACCGTCGAACCGATCGGAAGAACCGGGAGAGGACCGACATGCGATCAACGACGAGGCGGGGAGACGAGTGACCACACCACAACCGGGACGTGCCCGCAGGTCGCAGAGATGGGATCCGCTGTCGCCGTCCTATGCCATCCCGATGGTCGTACTGCTGCTCCTGTGCGCGGTGGGTGTCTCGGTCGGAGCGTGGAGGAGTGTGTTCCCGACCGAGGGCAGCCTGCGTCCGGAGGAACTCCCCGCTCACTTCATGCTGCTCACCCTGAGCCTGATGCTCTTCCTGGCGGCCGAGCTTTCAGGATCCGTGCAACTCTGGCGAACGAGGTGGAGCGAACGGACCATCACGACGTGCATCGCGTCGATCCGTGGCCTCATCGCCGCGTACGGTGTGGCGTCCACGGTGGTGTTCGCTCTCGCCGCAGGGTCGGCGTGGGCGTGGAGCGCCGTCATCCCCGTCGCGTTCATCGCCTACGTCGTGCGTATGGAGATCGGACTGCGAGAGCAGATCGGACCTCCTCAGACCGAGGCACGGCTACTGCCGGGCCAGGCTCACCAGGAAGTCGATCGTTCCGGACGTTTCCACGGCGACAAAGCCGAGGCTCGGCGGCTCGACCCCGACCTCGGCCCAGGTGAGGGGGACCGCGCCGGAGGCGATCAGGGCGTCGCCCGTCCGTAGGACGGTCACCTCAATGTCCTCACGGACGGTCGTGCCCTTGATCGTCAGCTCGACCACCATCGGGATCGACACCGTTGTGCCGTCCGACGGCACCGCAGCCAGATCCACGGGTTCGGCCACGGTGAGTGTCGCCGAGGGATGGGACCCGGCATCGAGGATCTGGGGTGAGCGGGCCTGGGCGTCGCGCTGGTCGATGTCCGTCTCGATTCCCGCCACCTGCACGTCGAACGATGCGGACTCCAGGGTGGTCCCGGACACGACCGCCCGGCCGCTCACCTGGTCGGTGCTGCCGACGACGGTGACCGGCTCCCCGCGCAGGATCTCGTTGACCGTGTACCCGGCAGTCGTCTCGTTGGGCGCGGTCCCCGGCACCACCACCCACGTGCCCTCCAGGGTGCCGGTCGCCTCCTCGGCTCCGTCGACGGAGACGGTCGCGGCCGGCGCGTCGTCACCTCCACGCACGGCTTTGTAGAGGTAGGGCGCCGCGATCAGCGCGACGACGACGATGACGACGACAGCGCCGATGATCCAGGGGAGTCTCCGCATGGGACGAGCTTAGGAACTCCGGCGAGGTGGGCGGATGAGTATCGACCGAAGATCACGCCGACGTCAGGTCACGCCGTAGCCGCTACACCACCCCGAGCTCGCGGGCCCTGGCCACCGCGGCCGTCCGGGACGTCACACCGAGTTTGTCGAAGACGTGCACGAGGTGCGTCTTGACCGTCGCCTCCGACACGTTCAGGGACGCCGCGACCTGCCGATTGGTCTCGCCCGTCGCCACCGCCCGCAACACGTCCACCTCGCGATCGGTCAGCACCGGCCGTGGGTCGCGCAGCCGGTTCATCAGAGTGGCGGCGACGGTGGGGGAGAGCGCGCTCTCCCCGGCCGCCGCGGCGCGGACGGCGGCCAGCAGCTCGTCGGGACCGGCGTCCTTGAGGAGGTAGCCGCAGGCCCCCGCCTCGATCGCCCCGATGATGTCCGCATCGGTGTCGTGGCTGGTCAGGACCAGGACCTGCGGTGGTGACCCGAGTGCGCGGAGTCGCCGGGTCGCCCTGACCCCCGCGGAGGCGTCACCCGCGAAGCGCAGGTCCATGAGCACCACGTCCACGTCGCCGATCCGCGCCCGCTCGACAGCGCCGTCAGCGGTGGGGACGTCGGCCACCACCTCGATGGCGGGGTCCGACGCGACCAACGCGCGAAGGCCTGTCCGGACCACCGCGTGATCGTCCGCGATCAGAACGCGCACGCTCGTCGTCGTCATGTCCCCGAGCCTCCCACCACCGTCGGGAGCACGGCGCGGATCGTGGTCCCCGCGCCGGTCTCGGAGCTCACGTCGAACTCTCCTCCCAGCCCGGACACCCGACGCGCCATCCCGTCCAGACCGAACGATGCGGTGGGCCGCGGCGCGGCCACGTCGAAACCCCGACCGTCATCGCGCACCTCGAGCGCGACC
This sequence comes from Dietzia sp. B44, assembly GCF_014145245.1. Lineage (NCBI taxonomy): Bacteria > Bacillati > Actinomycetota > Actinomycetes > Mycobacteriales > Dietziaceae > Dietzia > Dietzia sp. B44. The sequence goes on from NZ_JAALEF010000077.1 coordinate 3,477, forward strand.
GCGGTGGATGACCCGGTCAGCGTCACCTCGACCCTCGAGGGTGAGGCGTGTGTGACCGCGTTCGCCAACGCCTCCTGCGCCACGCGGACGAGCACGGCGGCGACCTCGGGGGGAGGGTCGACCTCGAGGGAGCAGTCCGCGGTCACCTCGATCCCCGGATGCTCCGCGCGGGTCCGCTCCGCGACGCGGCCCAGTGCGCCCGCGAGCGACACGCCGTCGAGCGGAGCGGGGCGTAGCGCGGCGAT